>NZ_JAPFGW010000004.1:0-258878 GCF_059803595.1 Blastomonas sp. 34TW | reverse complement strand
CCCCCCCCCCCCCCCCGGCCCTTGCAGATCGCGGAGCCTTGAAAACGGCGTGCCGAAGACCGGCTTTCGCTGGAACGGTGCCATGGTCGCAATCGCAGCCTCTACCGGCGGGGTGGAGGCGATCCAGCGGATCGTGACAGGCTTCCCAGCCGATTGTCCCCCGACGCTGATCGTCCAGCACATGCCCTGCGGCATAACCCCGCTGTTCGCCGATCGGCTGGACCGGCACAGCCTGCCGCACGTCGTCGAGGCGCTGGACGGCATGCCGATCAGGCAGGGCATGGTCTGCATTGCACCGGGCGGTGCGCAGCATCTCGTCGTGGAGCATGCCTCGCCGCTGCGCTGTCGGCTGCTCGATGCGCCCCCGGTCAACGGGCATCGACCCTCGGCTGATTGCATGTTCGAATCACTGACCCACCGGCCTGCAGGCAAGGTGGTCGCGGTCGTGCTGACCGGCATGGGCGATGATGGCGCGCAGGGGCTTTTAAAACTTCGTAACCTCGGCATGCGCACAATCGCTCAGGACGAGTCCAGCGCGCTGGTCTTCGGGATGCCCAAGGTTGCAGCCGAATGCGGAGCGGCCGAACAGATCCTACCATTGGACAGGATCGCGGAGAGGATATTGGAGCTATGCCAATGCTGAACACGGCTGGGAATGCCCCGATGACGATCCGCCGTAATGTGCTCCAGGGCGAGTTCGAGGTCTCGCGCGACCCCGATGTGGTGCTGACCACCGTGCTCGGGAGCTGCATCGCCTGCTGCCTGCACGATCCGGTGGCCAGGATCGGCGGCATGAACCATTTCCTGCTCGCCTCGCCGCCGAGCTCTCGATCGGGCCTGGGCGACGATGCGCGGCGCTATGGCCTGTATGCCATGGAACTGCTGGTCAACGAGATGATCAAGCTCGGGGCTGTCAGGGCGACCATGCGTGCGCACCTTTATGGGGGTGCCAACATGCACAGCGGGATGCGCGCGATAGGCACCGAGAACACCCGCTTTGCCGAGGAATTTCTGCGGGCGGATGGCATCGAGCTGGTGCGTTCGGACACCGGCGGGGTGCAGGCTCGGCGGCTCGATCTGCAGCCTGCAACCGGCCGGGTGCGCTGCCGGTCCGTGCAGGGCGATGTCCCGCAGGCGCCCGTAGCGCGGGTCCCGGTCACCACCGGCGATGTCGAACTGTTCTGATGGAGGAGGGGGTAGGATGACCAAGGCGATACTCACCGTGGATGACAGCCCGAGCCTGAGAATGGTGTTGCGCGAGGCGCTGACCGGAGCCGGCCACAAGGTCGTGGAAGCCGAGGACGGGCTCGCCGCGCTCGAATGGCTCGAGACCCATCAGCCGCAACTGGTCATTACCGATATCACCATGCCCCGGCTCGATGGCCTGGCGCTGATCGAGCAGCTCAGAAGCCGCGAGACCATGCGCGATCTTCCCATCCTGGTGCTCACCACCGAAAGCGCTCCCGCCAGCAAGGCGCGGGCACGGGCAGCAGGAGCCACCGGGTGGATCGCCAAGCCGTTCGATCCGGAAAAGCTCAACTCGGCCATCCGCCGTGTGATCCATTGAGGCAGAAGCCGATGCAGATACAGCTCATCACGTTCGAGATTGATGCCAAGATGCTCGCCGTCGACATTATGGCTGTTCGCGAAATCCGCGCCTGGACGCCGACCACGCCGATCCCCAATGCTCCACCGTTCGTCCGCGGCGTGGTGAACCTGCGCGGGTTGGTCCTTCCGGTGATCGACCTGTCTGAACGGCTCGGCTGGGGCAGGGTCGAGCCCAACGAGCGTAACGTGATCATCGTCGTCGAAATTGCAGGACAGATGACCGGGCTCATCGTCGGCAGCGTCAACGATATCGTCACGGTCGACGATTCGGAAATCCAGCCGCCGCCGAACATGGGCGGACCCGATACCGAAAACATGCTGGAGGGGCTCGCGAGCGTGGAAGACCGCATGGCCATGATCCTGAAGCTCGGATACATGGGCGCAGGGGCCGATATGGCCGCGGTTCTGGAGGCTGCGTAAGGCTGGATCGGGAGGGATGGCTCAACGATGATGACGTCCAAGCACCAACGCGCAGAGGTCCGCCAAGCGGAGCGGATGCTGCACGATATTTGGCCAAAAGGGGCCGCAGCATGAGCAGGGCGGCACTCTCGCACAAGCTGCGGTTGCAGATCGCGGACGAGCTCGATTGCGCCCGGCAAGAGATCGAACGATTGGGCGAACTGCTGTGCAGCGACCCTGCGCTGGTTGCCGCACATATGAACAGCCTTCAGGCGCTCGACATGATCGGCCAGCAACAGCTTGCGCTTGCTGCCGTGCTGCGCGCCGAGGATCCGCAGTCGGCGATCGCCCATACCCCGCTGGAACAGTTGCGCGAACGCTTGGAAAAGGCGCTCGATTAACCATTGGTCAACCATCTTTGGTAAGGGTGAACAGCGTGTACACGCCGAATATCCTTATCGTCGAGGACGATGACGCCTTGCGGGGCGAGCTTGTCGAGCTGCTCAAGGCGCTCGGCGCGATAGCCATCGGCGTGCCCGACGGTGCACAGGCGATGCATGCCTGGAAGCTGCAGCCGTTCGATCTGGTGCTGTGCGACTACAAGCTGCGCGCCGAAAGCGGGCTCGACGTGCTCAGGGCGCTGGGCGATCTGGCCAATGCCCCTGCGGCCGACCATTGCTATCTGATGACCGCGCATGTCGATCTGACGGCGGCGGCGCAGCGCGATATCGCATCAATCACCACAGGCCTTCTGCACAAGCCGATTGATGCCAAGACGCTGCGCCGGATCGTTGCCGATGCAGCGGAGGCAGGCCGATGCTGAGCGTCAACTATCCCCAGGGCTTTCGTGTCGTGCTGCCCTATCTGTGGCCGATGGCGCTGCTGGCGCTTGCCGCCGCTACCGGGCTTTCGGCGATCCGTCTGGTCGCCGCGCCGGGGTTCGAATTCTATCTCGGCCCGCTTTTCTACCTCCTCGCCTATCGCTGGTTCGGATTGAAAGCGGGCCTGGTCACGGCAATCGCCACCATGCTTCCTTCACTTTGGTGGTGGGGGCATCCGATGTCGGTGCTGCTGGCCATCGGGCATGTCCTGGCGATAGACCGCTTTTCCGGCGAGGATCGCAGTCTTTCGACGGTCACGTTTTTCTATCAGCTCCTGGTCGGCGCGATCGCCAGCCTCATCTGGCTGACTTTTCCGCAACCGCTGTCGCCCGAGATCGTGCTGGATATCGCAGTGCGCCGCATCCTGTGCGAAACGTTGCTCGCGGCCTGCGCTGACCTGGTTCTGCTCGCGGTGCTGGTCGACACGACGCGTGGCCGTGTTCGGCGGGTCCGCAAACTGGGTCTTCAGCAATCGATCGAGGCGCTCGTTTCGATAGCGGTGGCCGGCGCAGCGATGCTGTTTCTGCTGGGCGAACTAAACCATGTGAATGAGCGACTGGAACTGCATCATCAGGATGTCGTTTCCGCCGTCCACGCCTTGCCCTATCGCAACGCGTTGCAATCCGGCAGGACCTATTGGTTGAGCATGCACGGCGTCGATACTCCCATGCCCTTCATGAAGGTTGCGTCGAGTGCGATGGGGCAGGCTGGCCCTGGCCTTGGGTGCCATGTATTCGACGATGGCCGCGGCGATGGCACCGGACGGCAGTCGCTGCGCTATTGGCTCGACATGTGCTATGCAGTCCCGCTTGGCGCAGGCGAGATGGCGCTCGTTTCACCGCGTGGGCATGTCATCGATCTGTATCGCGATGTCTTGAACGGCATCTCGCCGCTCATGGCGTATCTGGGCCTCGCCCAGATCGGGCTGCTGATGTTCGGCGCGTCGGTGCGTCGCTCCTCGCGCGTGCTCAGCCAGGCGCTGCTCGGCTTTGGCCGAAGCTATGTCACCACGCGCCCAACCGCGCCGTTTCGCGAAGCCGATCGGTTGGTTGGCGCGTTCATCGCCGCCAATAACGAGTTCGTGGCGTTCGAACGTCAGCGCGTGCACCTGATGCGAACGGTCGAGGAGCTCAGATCGGCGATCGATCTCAGGCTGCTCAGCGATATCCGGTTCGACGCCCAGCGCGGAGAATTGCGTTACGCGAAGATCGATCCCACGTCGGGACGGCGCAGCGCCAGCCTGGCTGTGCACTCCGGCGACAGTGCGCATTTCCAGTCGCTCGCGGGGCAGGGCGAAATCATGGTCGAATTTCGCCGCGGGCGGGACCAGGATGATCAATGGTATCTGCTGATCGCACGCGATTACGATCAGGAGAGCGACAGCTGGCGTTATGGCTGTCTCATCCGCTTGCGCACCGCCAAGGCGTTTCAGACGCAGATGCGCCACAGCGCACGCCTGATGGAATTGGGCGGCATGGCCTCTGCGCTGAGCCATGAACTGCGCCAGCCGCTGTTCACCATCTCGCTGGCGGCGGAAAACGCCCAGTTGCTGATGCAGAGCGGCCAGATCGATCCTGAACGCATGGCGGCCAAGCTCGGGCGGATCGTCGAACAGGTCGAACGGGCCAACGCCATCATCCAGCGCACCTCGTCCTATGCCAGAACCGAGCGGGACGAGCGGGTCGACATGGATATCTGCCAGGCGGTCCGGAATGCCGTTCGATTCATGCGCCCTGTAATGACCGAGCGCGATATCGACCTGCAGATCGTGATTCCGGATGCGCTGCCCCTGATGTCGCTGCCGCGGATCGGGATCGAACAGATTATCGTCAACGCCCTGCAGAACGCTGCCGACTCGATCGATACGCGGCGCGAGAATGAGGAAGACGCGTCGATCATGGGCGCGGTCAGGGTGCAGGTGGAGCAGCTTGACCAGACCATCGTGCTTAACGTGCAGGACAATGGCGCCGGGCTTGACCCCAGCATCCGCAGCAATGCCTTCAATGCGTTCTGCACCACCAAGCCCGAAGGCAAGGGAACGGGATTGGGATTGTTCGTCTGTCGGCAGATCATGGACGAGGTTGGCGGATCGATCGCGATTGCCGATAATGCGCAGGCGCCGGGGGCCACGCTGACCCTGCGCTTTCCTCTGGCCAAAGGAGGTTGAACGATGGACATGCGCGAAGCACGCCACGTTTACATTGTCGATGACGATGCCGAGGTGCGCGCAGAACTGAGTGAAGCGCTGGAATTGCGGGGATTTGTCGTCCAGGCTTTCGACAGCGGCGATGGATTTGTTGCGCAGCAGGCCGAGCTGACACCGGGCTGCGTGGTGCTCCACCTCAACATGCCGGGCCTGGGCGGCATGGACGTGCAGCAGGCCCTGGTCGATCGCGGCAGTCCGCACAAGATCGTGATGCTGACCGGCGCTGGATCTGTCTCCACGGCGGTGCGTGCGATCCACGCTGGGGCGATAGACTTTCTCGAAAAGCCGTTCCATGTCGACGATCTCGTCCGGTCGATCGGCAGCGCGGTCAACCGTCAGTTGCAGGAAGTCCAGCAGGACAGCCGACGCCGCCAGGCCGAGGAGCTGATCGGGCGGCTGTCCGATCGCGAGCGCGATGTGCTGTGCGGGATGGTGCTGGGGCTGGCGAACAAGATCATTGCCTATCGGCTCAACCTGTCGCCACGCACGGTCGAAGCCTATCGCGCGCAGCTGATGAGCAAGCTGGGCGTGCGCAGTCTGGCCGAAGCGGTGCAAATCGCAATGGAGGCGGGGCTGGAGCCGCGCGGCGCGATCCTCCGCACGCATCCGGAAGCCTGAATCACCTGCGTCGATAACAGATCAGCAGGCGATATCGCGGCGGACAAAATCGGTCGCCAGCGCCTCGGTCAGCGCCGGGGCGATCAGGAAGCCCTGTATGCTGTCGCATTCGAGCCGTCTGAGCAGCCGGGCCTGCGCAGCCTGCTCGACCCCCTCCGCGACCACTTTCAGCCCCAGCCGGTGCGCCAGATCGATGACGCTTTCCACGATCACGCGGTCCTTGCCATCGACGCAGATCGCTTCGATGAAGCTGCGATCGATCTTGACATGGTTGATCGGCAGCTGGCGCAAATGGGTGAGCGAGGCGAACCCGGTGCCGAAATCATCAAAGGCAATCTCGACCCCCAGCGCATTGAGCCGGTCGACTGCGTCGCGCACCGCTCTGGCGCCGCGATCGAGCAACATGCCTTCGGTAATCTCGATGCACAGCTGCTCGCCGCTGATCCGGCCGCTTTCGACCGCATCGGCGATCCTGTCGACAAAGGCGCGCGCGCGAAAATCGCCGAGCGTCGCGTTGATCGCGATCCACTGGAACGGAACGCCCTCCGCCTTCCACCGATCGATCTGACCGAGCACCTCGGTGAGCACGAAATTGCCGATCTCCGCGGCGATCTGCTCGTCTTCGAACACCTCTCCGAAGGTGGCGGGCGTGTGAATGCCTCCATCCGCGCGTCGCCAGCGCAGCAGCGCCTCGAACGCCATCGGCTGACCACCGGCCAGATTGACGATCGGCTGGTAGAGGATGAACAGCTCATTGCGTTCCATGGCATGCGTGATCGCAGTGCGCAGGCCGGCGCGCTGGTCGGCCGCCTCGCGGTAGGAGGGCTTGAATCGGCGCGCGCAGCCCCGCCCGGATTGCTTGGCCGCATAGAGCGCAAGGTCGGCGCTCTTCAGCAGGCTCGCAGCGTCCTTTCCGTCGCGCGGAAACAGCGCTGCGCCGATGCTGGCATGGATGGTGCAGTCATCCATCTCTGCGACTGGCTTGCGCCGCAGTGCGGCGAGAACGCCGTCGAGCCGCTGCTGGAGGTGCGTGCCATCCTCCTCGTGCAGGATGACGGCGAATTCGTCGCCGCCAAGCCGGCCGATGGCATCGCATTCGCCCAGTTCTGCACGCAGAGCCTGACCAACCGCGATCAGCAACTGGTCTCCGGCATGGTGCCCGGCGCTGTCGTTGATGTCCTTGAAATGATCGATATCCAGGATCGCGGTGGCGAACGGTGTTCCCTTGCATGTCGCCGTGACCATCAGCTCCAGGAAGCGGCGGCGGTTGGCCAGCCGGGTCAGCGGATCGATATTGGCCAGCCGCCAGAGCCGCTGCTCTGCCTCCTTCTGCGGCGTGACGTCGAAACGGATCGCGGTATAGCCCGACCGGTCGCGATGCGGGACGATGGTGGTATCTACCCAGTAGAGCCGCCCACACTTGGCGCGGTTGCAGATCACATCGTGCCAGACATTGCCCCGCGATATGGTGCGGTAAAGGTTCTGGAAAAAGGCGCGGTCATGCGCCCCGGAGGCAAGGATGCGATGGTTCGCACCGATGAGCTCGGCCTCGGAATAGCCGCTCAGTTCGCAGAACTTGGCATTGACCGATGTGATCCTTCCCGCCCGGTCGGTGACGGCGACGATCGCGGCAGCGTCGAGCGCCTCGCGCTGGAAATTGGCGAGATCGGCAAGCTCTTGGAGCTGCCCGCTCTGCAACAGGCTGCGGCTTTGCAGGATAGCCAGTTCACGGTCGAGCCGCTGGCCTTCCGCCTCGCTAACGGGGCTGGTCCCGTTCCGAAATTCGCTCGCATCCCTTTGAACCGACATAGAATTTTCCTGCATCTTGCTCTGTCGAGTCAGCGCTTGGCCGCTTAACAAAGGGTGAAATACAGGGTTTCTACGGTACGTGTGCAGCCGGGGCGGCCACGCCTCAGAGACGCGCAGCCCCGGCCCGATTCAGGGCGCCAGGGTCATTCGGCCGCGACGCGCTGCTCGACATTTTGCGGGCCGCGGATCAACGTGCCGGGCCGCGCTGCCGTTACTTCGCCGTCGCGGAAGGTAATCTCGCCCGACTTGATCGTGGCGATATAGCCATCGGCCTTTTGCAGCAACCGCTTGCCGCCGGCGGGCAGATCGAACGCGAGCCAGGGGCGCGATAGGCGCAGCCGCTTGAAGTCGATCACGTTGACGTCGGCCAGATAGCCGGGCTTGAGGACGCCGCGATCGTTGAGGCCATAGAGCCGCGCAGTATCGTGGCACTGGCGCTTGACCGCGAGTTCCACCGGGATCGTGCCCGCCTTGCGGTCGCGCGCCCAGTAGCTCAGCAGGAAGGTGGGCGCTGCGGCATCGCAGATCGTGCCGCAATGCGCGCCGCCATCCGAGAGCGAAACCACGGTATCGTCGCGTTCGAGCAGCCCCTTGATGAATTCCAGATTGCCGTCCTGATAGTTGAGAATGGGCAGATAGATGAACCCGGTGCCCTCATTTTCCATCAGCACGTCATAGGCATATTCCGCCGGATCGCGCCCAGCCGCATCGGCAACGAGCGCGATGCTCTCCTCACGTGTCGGTTCGTAGCTGAAGCCGTCGACGAGCGGGAATTGCAGCGCCCATCCGGCGGTGACCAGCATGAACAGGGCAGCGGTATCCATCGAGGGCGGCGGCAAATTGTCCTCGGCGAGCAGCTTCGCCTTGAAGGCAGGATCCTTGAGATGGGCCAGCTGCTCTTCCCATGGCAGGCCTGCGATCGCCTGCCAGCTCGGCCGCTGGACGAACGGGTGGACCGTACCGCGCCACGCCATGACCACGCCGGTGCCGCGCAACGAGATCTGCGCGACGACATGCCCGCCGGTGCGATTGGCCTCCTCGCACGCCGCCATCTGTTCGGTCCAGTGCATCTGCTTCATCGGCGATTGCAGCATCGCGAAGGTGACAGGCAGCCCCGTCTCCTTCGACAGCGCGGTCATCCAGTCGAACTCCTTCCATTCGGGAACGAGGTCGGAGGCCATTTCAAACACGCCATAGCCGACATTGCCCATCGCGCGGCCGATGCCGATCAGTTCGCGCGCGGTTGCGGTCGTGCCGGGAACCAGCTCGCCGTCGATCGACTTGTGCAGCACCGTGCGCGAGGACGAAAAACCGAGCGCGCCTGCGCGCAGCCCATCCTCGACGATTCTCGACATCGCAGCGATGTCCGCATCGGTCGGCTCTTCATTGGCCGCGCCGCGCTCGCCCATCACATAGGCGCGCACAGCGCCATGCGGCACGTGCGTGCCGATATCGATCGTGCGCGGCAGACGCTCGAGCGAGTCGAGATATTCGGGGAAAGTCTCCCAGTCCCAGCTCATCCCTTCGGCCAGCGCGGTGCCCGGAATGTCCTCGACGCCTTCCATCAGACCGATCAGCCATTCGTGCTTGTCGGGCGCCGCTGGCGCAAAGCCGACACCGCAATTGCCCATCACGACCGTGGTCACGCCGTGCCAGGACGATGGCGCCATGACGTCATCCCAGGTCGCCTGGCCGTCATAATGCGTGTGGACATCGACAAATCCCGGTGTGACGATCAGCCCTTCGGCATCGATTTCCTGGCGTCCCGGCCCGTTGACCTTGCCGACCACCGCGATGGTGTCGCCGGTGATGGCGATATCGCCGACAAAGGGCGCGCCGCCCAGGCCATCGTAGATCGTGCCATTGCGAATGATCAGGTCGTACACCGGTTCAGGCTCCTCATCCTTGCCGCCGCGCCGGGTCTGCTGCCTGGTCGTCTGACGGTTCGGTGGGGATGCTACGCGAGTTTCGGCGAAAGGGAAGGGGGTAGCGGTATGGTTGCGCAACCGCTCAGACCGTCTCCATGGCCCGCGCCACCGCCAGGAACTCCTCGACGCTCAGCGTCTCGGCCCGCCGCGCCGGGTCGATCCCCACGGCTTCCAGCGCCGCGAGCGCGCCGGGCAGGCCCTTGAGGCTCTGGCGCAGCATCTTGCGTCGCTGGCCGAAGGCGGCAGCCGTGATCGCCTCTAGCCGCGCGGCCCTGATCCCGACGGGCATCTCCGCCGGCGTCAGATGCACGATCGCCGACATCACCTTGGGCGGCGGGGTGAAGGCGCTGCGGTGCACCTTCATCGCCAGCCGCGCGTGGCAGCGCCACTGGCTGAGGATCGCGAGCCTGCCATAGGCATCGCTGTCGGGCGCGGCGACGATCCGGTCGGCGACCTCGCGCTGGAACATCAGCGTGAGCGACAACCATTGCGGCGGCCAGTCCTGCCCGCTCAGCCAGCCGATCAGCAGCGCGGTTCCGACATTATAGGGCAGGTTGGACGCGATATGGCACGGGCCGGGCATCACGCTCGCGAGCGGGATCTCGAGCGCATCGCCCTCGATCACCTTCAATTGGCCCGGAAAGGCTTCGCCCAGTTCGGCGAGCGCCGGCAGGCAGCGCCGATCGCGCTCGATCGCGGTGACGTTTGCCCCGGCGCGGAGCAGCGCCCGTGTCAGCCCGCCCGGGCCTGGGCCGATCTCGAGCACATCCTGCCCGTCCAGCTCTCCGGGCACCGCCGCGATCCGGTCGAGCAATTGCTCGTCGAGCAGGAAATTCTGCCCCAGCGCCTTGCTCGCAGCGAGGCCATGGCGCGCGATGACGTCACGCAGTGGGGGCAGGGCAGGGACGGGCGTGCGCATCAACCGTCGTACGACTGGCGATGTGTCCAGGCCGCACCCGCCATGCGGATCGCGGCGATCATCGAACGCGGGCTGGCCAGCCCTTTGCCCGCGATGTCGAACGCGGTGCCATGGTCGGGCGAGGTGCGCACGATCGGCAGGCCCAAAGTCATGTTGACCGCATCGTCGAAATGCAGCGCCTTGACCGGGATCAGCGCCTGGTCGTGATATTGGCATAGCGCCACGTCATATCGCGCTCGCGCAGCGGCGTGGAACATGGTGTCGGCGGGCAGGGGGCCTGCCACCAGAAAGCCCTCGTCGCGCAGGATGTCGATCGCGGGCTGGATGATCTCCATCTCCTCGCGGCCCATGCTGCCCTGCTCGCCGGCATGCGGGTTGAGCCCGGCAATGGCGAGGCGCGGGCGCTCGATGCCGAAATTGCGCGCCAGCCCCTTGGCCGCCGCACGCGCCCGATTGACGATGAGTTCGGTCGACAGCGCTCCCGGCACATCGGCGATACCGATATGCACCGTGATCGGAATGACGCGCAGTTCGGGACCGGCGAGCAGCATCGCGACATTCTGGCGCGAAACGCCGCAGGCCTCGGCGATGAATTCGGTCTGGCCGGGAAAGTTGAAACCGACCTTCTGCAGCTGGATCTTGGAGATCGGCGCCGTCACGATGCCGCAGGCCGTGCCTGCGCGCGCCAGACCCACGCCCATTTCCAGTGCCTGCAGCGCGCAGCGCGCGCCGTCGAGATCGGGCTCGCCGGGGATCACCGTGCCGCTGTCGATGACCGGCAGCACGGGCAAGGCGGTAGCAAAGGCGTCTCGCGCCTCTCCGGGGTCGCCGATGACCTGGATCGGCCCGCTCCACACCGCCTCGAACGCGCGTGGGTCGCCCACGGCAAAAAACGGCGTCAGACCCTCGGCCTCGCGCGCGTCCCAGCTCTTGCCGATGATTTCCGGGCCGATACCGGCGGGATCACCGGCCGAAATGGCCAGCAATTGCGTCACGCGAGGCACCGACCGGGGTGCATCAGTTATACTCGATCACGGCGTCGCGGCGAAGGTCGCGCAGATAGATCTGCGCGCGGCGATTGACCTTTTCCTCTTCCATATTGGCCATCAGCTGTTCGGGGCTGGGGCCGCCATCGGCCGAAGGGTCATCGCGGCCGCAAAGCACGAGCACGCGCACGCCATCCTTGACCGAGCCGAAAGGCTGGGTCGCTTCGCCGATCGACAGGGCGAGCAGCGTGTCCTGCAACGGCGCAGGCAGTTCGCGCACGGGCACCTGATCGTTGTTGGTGACAGTGGCGCCGAGCTGCTTGGCGATCTCATCGGCCGCGCCGCAACCCTTGATCTGCCGCGTAGCCGAAGCGAACTCGGACGCGCGCCTGGTCGCATCGGCCTCTGAGATGCCGGGCGGAAAGGCGATCGAAAGCTGCTTGAGGCCGAGCAGAGCATCGCGCGGGTTGGCGGTCAGCACCTGGCGCTTGTCGATCAGATAGATCAGCGAGAAGCCGCCGGGAATCTCGATCGGTCCTGCGAGCTGGCCGACCTGCATGTCACGTGCAACGACGCCGAGCGCGGGCGGCAGCTGTCCGAGCTGGATCCAGCCCAGATCGCCGCCCACCGCTGCGGTCGAGGCCTCGGAAAACTGGCGGGCATAGGCGACGAACGATCCGCCCTGCTGCAGCTGCTGCACGATCTGTGCCGCGTTCCTGGCGACTTCGGCACGGTTCTGCGAGTTGGCGGAGAGGTAGATTTCGCCGATGCGATATTCCTCGGTACCCTTGTTGGCCTTCAATCGCTCGATGACTTCCTTCACCTCCTCTTCGGAGACGTTGATGAAGGGGGTGACGTTGCGGCCGAGCAGGCGCTGCCAGGCGAGTTCGCCGCGGATCTGGCGCTTGAGCGAGCGCGGCGAGGAGCCGATGCTGGCCAGATACTTGTCGAGCGCGCCGGTATCGCGCCGGAAATTCTGCTGCGCGACCTGCGCATAGGTCCGCTCGACCTGGTTCTCGTCGACCTTGATGTCGTTGGCGGCGGCTTCCTGGATCTGCAGCGTCTCGTCGATCAGGTTGCGAAGGACCTGAAGGCGCAGGCGCTGGCGCTCTTCGTCGGAAACCGGCGCGTCGTTGGCGGCGAGGATCAGCGCCACGCGCTCGTCAATATCGGTGCCGGTGATGATCTCGCTGTTGACGATTGCGGTGGCGCGGCGGACATTCGGGTCCTGCTTGCCGAAGATCGTCAGCCCCTCGGGCACGTTGAGCGAGGTGTCGGGCATCGCCGCTGCATCATCCTGCACCGTCTGGCCGGTGGCGGGGAGGGCGAGGCCGGCGATCAGCGCGCTGGCCAGCGTGGTCCGGGCCAGCTTGCGGGTACGGATCGCGAAAGTGTTCAATGCGTGCAAGCTCATATCTTCCTGAATGGGACAAAGCGACCCCTTGCCCAAAATCGGCTTAACCGTGGCTGAGCGGGGCGGTGAATATCGCCTTTGCGATCAAAAGCCAAGGTTGCGCAGGGCGACACGCAGCAGAAAGGTATCGCCGCGCTGGGCATCGCCCACCGGGATATAGTCGCGCCGCCAGGTGACGCCGAGCTCGAGGCAGTCATCTTCATAGGCGACGCCCAGCCGGGTGCGGATAGGCTGGAAGCCGTCCGCCTGCAGCGCCGGGTCCTCTTCGCGATCGCTGAGATCGAACACGCCTGCACCGAAGATCGACCAGTAGCGCGCGATGCGCACCCGACCTGCGACACGTAGTTCCTCGCGGTCCTGCAGGTCCTCGATCTCCGGACCGATATCGCGGTTGAGCCTGAGATAGCCTACCTGGACATAGGTCTGGCGACCACCCACGGTGACATCGACTTCGTTGCGGCGCACCGCAAGATTGTCCTTGTCGAGCCGGAAGCGGTGGGTGTAGCGGATGAAGTTGCGCAGCTTCAGGTCCAGCCGCCCGACCACGTCCGAGGTGCGATTGCCCAGGCCCGTGCCTTCGGGCAGGAAATCGCGCTCGTCATCGAAGCGATAGCTTTGCCCGACGACGGCGTTCAATTGCATGCCCGGACGCTGGAGCGACCATTCGACCCCGTAGACGACGCGCACGCCCTCTTCCATCCGGTCATAGCCGGGCAGACGATTGAGCGAGAAAAGATTGCTGTCTTCCAGTTCGATCGCGCGCGAATCCTCGTTGGGCAGTTCCAGATTGCCCGTAGTGGGAGTTGCCACGACCTGCACGCGCGGGCTCAGCACCTGGGTGCCGCCAAAGGCTTCGCCGACGAACGGCCAGCGCATGTCCGCCGCGATCGATCCGCTGGCGCGCGCCTTGAGGCCGGATTCGCCGCGATAGATCAGCGTGTTAGTGAGCGCATTGTCGCTGCTGTTGTAGACGTCGCCGCGCGCCAGTGCGGTCAATGTGAATTCCTGGCCAAGGCCGGTCAGGCGGCGCATGTCCCAGCGGGCCTGAGCAAAGGCGCGCTGCGTGTCCTGGCCGGAGGTGCGGCCGATGGCGAGCGTGTTGAGCTGGAACTCGACCTTCCCGCCCGCAACCTGGTCGGGCATGCGATAGCGCCAGTCGACCACCGGCAGCGCGATCGGCACCTGGCCCTGCGGATCATTGACGCGCAAGGTCTGTGTCGCCCAACCGGCGAGCGAGAAATAGCTGTTCGGCCCAATCCGCTCCGCCTCTATCGTCGAACGCAGCCGGTCTTCGCGGCTCACGTCATAGCGGCGCAGGAAGGTGCGGTCGGTGACCGCACGGATCGATCCGCTGATGCTCCACGCCTCGTCCAGCTGGAACCGACCCGTCGCATCGAAATAGCCGCGAAAATCGTTCTGGCTGTCCGGCGCGACATTGCCGGCACCCACCGGGATGCGTGATCCGGCGGTGGCATAGCCGGTGATCTGATAGGCCCCGCGATCGGTGAGCGCGCGATAGGTCGCATTCACCATCGGCAGCGCTTCGGTGAACACCGATCCGGTGACGGTCAGATCGCGATTGGGCGCCAGGCTGATATAATAAGGCAGGCTGAGCTGGACGCCATTGGCCTGGCTGAAGCGGATATCGGGAACGAGTATGCCCGATCCGCTGCCTTCGCCCACCGGATGGCTGAGCCCGGGCATCGGGATGACGGGCAGGCCGAACAGCTCGAGCCGCGCGCCGTCATAACGCACGCGCTTGTCGGCAGGGTTATAGACCACCTTGATCGCGCGGAGCTGCCAGCTCGGCTTCTTGGGCTTGCCGGTGGGGGTTTCCACCAGACAGGCCGAATAGGCGGCATTTTCGAGCGTGATGACGCCATCGGTCCGGGTGCCACGGCTGGCGACCATGCGGCCGCCGGCTTCGAGCACGACCAGGATATTCTCGATCACGCCATCGCGGATCGATTCGGTCAGCTCGATCGAATCGCCGTAAAGCTTGTTGCCTTCGGCATCGGTGATCTGGACGCCGCCATTGGCGCGCACCTGGCCGCTCTTGCGATCCCAGGTGACGGTGTCGGCGACCAGCGACTGGTCTTCGCGGACCAGCAGCACGTTGCCGGTGGCGGTGACGACATCGGCATTGCTGTCATAATCGAGCCGGTCGGCAGTGAATTCGATGACCTGCTGTTCCTCGCCGGCGGCGCCTGCGGCAGGCGCGCTCTGGTCATCGGCATAGCGCACGATGTCCTTGCGCGTGAACGTCAGATTCTCGCCGAGCAGATAGCTGGTGCGTGTGCAGACGGGTTGCGCTACGGCCTGGTCCGCGGCGAGCGCAGGGGCAGCCTGCGCTGCGAGCAGCGCCGATCCCAGCAACAAACCTGTCCGTGAAAAGCGCAAGCCAGCCATCCGTCGATTCATGCGGTGGTTGTTATCGCCCAGAATCACGGGCCGTCCACGCGCCAGAATCGCGCCTATTGCACTGCAAAAGCCCGAGCGCAAACCGCTTTCGATGGTCCGTTTAAGGCTGCGGCAAATGCTGGCAAACAAAACGAACCTGTCCTATCGCTTGCAAGCTGCGATCTGCCACCAATATGGCACGCAGCGCCGTGTCGCCCCTTTGCGCCGCTCTGTCATAGGCGCGACATGGTTCACAATCGATTAACCGGCCGACCGGCCCGCCTTTCGGGGACCCTTTGATGAACATTGTTTTCGACGCTTCCGCAGACGCTTATGCCGTGATCGCCTATCCGGTCGCCAAGGATGAGCTGGCCAGCCTCAACCTGCCGCTCGAATCCGGTAAAGTGGTGATCGATGGCGCGAAAGCGGCGCGTTTCGAGGGCGGCGCGGGCGAGGTGTTCGACATTTTCGTGAGCGAAGGCGGCAAGACGCTGCGCGTCGCGCTGGTCGGCACTGGCGGTCAGTCGCGCACCGATCTGGAGCGCGCCGGCGGTCAGCTGGTCGCCAAATATCAGCGCTCGGGCGTGGTCTCGCTCGCCGTCGACATGGGGCTTGGCGCGCTGGGCGGCAATCGCGAGGGCGCGAGCCAGTTCCTGTTTGGTGCGACGCTGCGCAGCTGGGCGCACGATCATTATCGCACCAAGCTGCCCGCGAAGCAGAAGGTGAGCCTGGGCGAGATCGGCGTCGTCAATGGGCCAGCGGGACTCGGTGCGGTGTGGACCGACCAGGCCGCGATTGCCGAGGGCGTCGCCTTCACCCGCGATCTGGTGACCGAGCCTGCGAACGTGATCTACCCGGAAAGCTTCGTCGAACGCTGCCGGCATCTCGAGTCGCTGGGCGTGGAGATCACCGTGCTGGGCCAGGAAGAGATGGCCAAGCTCGGCATGGGCGCGCTGCTCGGCGTGGCCCAGGGTTCGGTGCGTCCGCCGCGGCTGATCGCGATGCGCTGGAACGGCACGGGTGACGCCCATACCAAGCCTGTGGTGCTGGTCGGCAAGGGTGTGACCTTCGATACGGGCGGCATCTCGATCAAGCCCGCTGCCGGCATGGAAGACATGAAGTGGGACATGGGCGGCGCAGGCGCGGTCGCTGGCACGATGAAGGCGCTCGCCGGACGCAAGGCCAAGACGCATGTCGTCGGCATTTGCGGACTGGTCGAGAACATGCCCGACGGCAATGCCCAGCGCCCCGGCGACGTGGTCACCAGCATGTCGGGTCAGACGATCGAGGTGATCAACACCGACGCAGAGGGCCGTCTGGTGCTGTGCGACGCGCTCCACTGGGCGCAGGAGAATTACGAGCCCGAATATATCGTCGATCTGGCGACGCTGACCGGCGCGATCATCATCTCGCTCGCCGACCAGCATGCCGGGCTGTTCAGCAACGACGATGGCCTGGCCGAAAAGCTGACCGCTGCGGGCAAGCTGGCGGGCGATCCGCTGTGGCGCTTCCCGCTGAGCAGCGCCTATGACAAAATGATCGACAGCCCGATTGCCGACATGAAGAATGTCGGCGCCAAGGGCGGCGGATCGATCACCGCAGCGCAGTTCCTGCAGCGCTTCATCAAGCCCGGTGTCAAATGGGCGCATCTCGATATTGCCGGCATGGTCTGGGCCGACAAGCCCGGCCCGGTCTGGGACAAGGGTGCGACTGGTTATGGGGTTCGTCTTCTGAATCAGTGGATTGCAGACAATTTCGAGAATTGATCTGAAGGCGATTTGGCGCTCTGGGCTCGAAGCCCTCCCCCTTGATGGGGGAGGGTTGGGTGGGGGTTGCCTTGCCAGATTTTGCCGATGGCCAAGGGACGCCAAATCTGCACCAAGTCGAACCATCACCCTCACCGCTGCGACTAGGTGGCAGAGCCACCAAGTCTCGCTGCCTCTCCCATCGAGGGAGAGAGGGAGTGCGGTAACCTCCCCTACACAAAGGCGATAGAAATGCAGGTCGATTTTTATCACCTGACGCGCGATCCCGCCGAGCGGGTGCTGCCGCTTCTGGCGGAGCGCACGCTGGCGCTCGGGCAGCGCATGCTGGTGCTGTCGGCCGATGCCGGGCATCGTCAGGCGTTGAGCACCGCTTTGTGGTCGCTCAAGCCCGACAGTTTCCTCGCGCATGGCGAGATCGATGGGCCCAATCCCCAGGTGCAGCCGATCCTGCTCGCCGATCGGGTCGAGCCCACCAATGGCGCGCGATTCATCGCGCTGGCCGACGGGCTTTGGCGCGACGAGGCGCTGCGTTTCGACCGCGTGTTCCTGCTGTTCGGCGAGGCGACGATCGCCGATGCGCGCAAGGCCTGGGTCGCGCTGGGCGAGCGCGAGGGGCTGGAACGCCATTACTGGAAACAGGATGGCGGCAAATGGGTTGAACAGACCCCCGGCAAGCGTCAGGATGCGCGCGAACCATAGGAGACGGTGGAATGCGCAACTCTTTGATGGCAGTCGCAGCGGTGGTGCTGCTGGCAGGCTGCGGCGGCGAGAAGACCGTCTATAGCGATGCTGAGGGCAATGAGGTCAAGGTGACCCGCGAGGGCGATGGCGATGCCTCTGAGGTCAAGATCACCAGCGCGGATGGCTCGGCGACCGTCAACATCAACGCGGGCGCAACCGATGCCAAACTGCCGTTCGGGCTGGAAGTCTATCCCGGTGCCAAGGTCGTCTCGACGATGAACAGCAACAGCGACGGCAATACCGGTGCGATGGTGGTCATGGAAAGCAGCGCCAGGCCCGATGCCGTCATCGCCTGGTATCGCAAGTCGGTCGAGGGCAAGGGCTTCAAGGTCGAGACCGAAATCACCACCGGCGATATGCGCGCCATCGCAGGAACGAAGGATGGCGGCTCGTTCACCTTGCAGGTTGCTCCCGCGGATGCGGGATCGTCGATCACGCTAATCGCAGGGGCAAGCTGAGCGGGCAGGTGAGACCGCTCCGGCAGCGGTTTTCCTTGCAGCGCACAATCCGGCCCGCTAGGGGCGGCGGCGAATCGCGCCGTGCGTGCGCGAGGCTCAACACCCAATAGCAGGAGCATCCCCATGGCCGTCACCCGGACCTTTTCGATCATCAAGCCCGACGCCACCCGTCGCAACCTGACCGGTGCGGTCACAAAGATGCTGGAAGAAGCCGGCCTGCGCGTCGTCGCTTCCAAGCGCATCCACATGACCCGCGAACAGGCCGAAGGCTTCTACGCCGTGCACCGCGAGCGTCCTTTCTTCGGTGAGCTGGTCGAGTTCATGATCTCGGGCCCCGTTGTTGTACAGGTGCTGGAAGGCGAAGACGCCGTGAAGCGCAACCGCGACATCATGGGTGCGACCAACCCCGCCAATGCCGAGCCGGGCACCATCCGCAAGGAACTGGCCGAGAGCATCGAAGCCAATTCGGTCCATGGTTCGGACAGCGAAGAGAATGCCGCGATCGAAATCGCCTATTTCTTCAAGCCGGAAGAAATCGTCGGCTGATCATCATGCCACGCGCTGCCGGGCCCGATCTGAACCCGGCAGCGCTGGCATCGCCGCCCGTGCGCGGCACCCGCGATCGCCTGGCCAGGCTGCGGATCGCGATGACCTATTTCTGGCGGCACCACCGCCTGCCAGACCTGGAAGATCCCCGCCGCTTCACCGAATTCGTCCAGCGCCGCAAGCTGGTCGACCGCGACCCGCGCATGCCGGTCTGCTCGGACAAGCTCGCCGCCAAGGCCTATGTGGCCGACTGGCTCGGACGCGAATGGACCACCCCGACGCTCTGGCAGGGTGATGTGCTGCCGGAAACGCCAGCCTGGCCCCTGCCTCTGGTCGTCAAGTCGCGTCATGGCTGCAATCAGCGCGCCTTTGTCCGCTCATCGCGCGATGACTGGGAGGCGGTGCGACGCAGGAGCAAGGCCTGGATGGCCCAACCCTATGGCCTCTGGCTCGATGAATGGCTCTATCGCGAAATCCCGCGCGGGCTGCTGGTCGAACCTTTTATCGGCACAGGCGGGCAGCTCCCCATAGACTACAAGCTCTATGTTTTCGGAGGCGAGGTGGCGTGCATCCAGGTGCATCTGGAGCGGGAGACGCGGCATCGCTGGATGCTGTTCGACCGCCAGTGGCGGCGCTTCTCGTCGCCGACACGCGATCCCGACCCTGCCAAGCCCAGCTCGCTGGACCGGATGATCGTGGCCGCCGAAACGCTGGGGCAGGGCTTCGATTTCGTCCGCGTCGATTTTTACGAGATTGCCGGAACCCCCCGCTTCGGCGAGATGACCTTCTATCCTGGCTCGGGTCTCGATCCGTTCGATCCGCCGGAGATCGACCTCATGCTGGGTCAACTCTGGGCGAAAGCCCGCAGCCAGCAACTGCCGGTCAGAACTCCGCCGCGATGTCCATGAACTTCGTCAGCCGCTTCGGCGCGACGCTGCGCCAGCTGCGGTGCAGCCAGTCTGCGATATGCTCCCAATCGGTGCGGCCCGTATCGAGCCGGATCGCGATCCAGCCCGAGGGCGCGTAGAATTTGGGCAAGTAATAGAGCTCGGGATCCTGATCCACCAGCGCGGCCTGCTCGTCCGCACCGCTGGTCTTGACGAGCAGCGCGATCGCTTCCTCGCCATGATGGTGGATCGAGACATAAGCGAAATACTTGCCCGACTTCTCGCCCCCGACGCGCCAGCCGGGCGCGCCGTGCGAAGGACGTGCATCGGTCTCGGGAAGCGCGAGGGCCAGTTCGCCGACCTTGGCGACGATCCAGTCGGGATCACTCTCGCGCGAGACATAATCGGCCAGGGTACGCGAATAGAGCTGGTGTTCGGCGATCAGCACGCGCGCGGCGAGGCATTCTGCGCTGTCGCCCGGCAGGATCGCAACCTCGATCTGGCCGAGCACCGGGCCGTCATCGAGCTCTGCCGTCACAAGGTGCACGCTGCACCCGGCAACCTTGTCCCCCGCATCGATCGCGCGCTGGTGCGTGTGCAGCCCTTTGTATTTGGGCAGCAGCGAGGGATGGATGTTGAGCATCCGCCCCTCCCAGCTCCGCACGAAACCGGGGGTGAGGATGCGCATATAGCCGGCAAGCGCGACATGATCGGCGCCGCTGGCACGGATGGCCTTGTCCATCGCCGCGTCATGGCTCTCGCGATCCATGCCCTTGTGCGACAGCGCGAAGGTCGGCACGCCTTCGGCCTCGGCAAGCTTCAGCCCTCCGGCACTGGGATCGTTCGAGGCGACCAGCACCACCTCATAGGGGCAAGATGGCGCGCGCGAGGCATAGAGCAACGCGGCCATATTGGTGCCGCTGCCCGAGATCAGGATGGCGAGCCGGGCCTTAGCCGGCATGGGTGGCGCTCCACGCCGATTTCGCGCTCCAGGTCTCGATCGATCCGCTGACCGTACAGCCCTTGTCGCCCGGCTCGATGCGGCCGATGCGGTGGACGGTCTCGCCGGCAGCTTCGAGATCGGCGGTCACGCTGGCGACATCGCTTTCGGCCACCACCAGCACCATGCCGATGCCGCAGTTGAAGGTGCGCGCCATTTCCTCGGGTTCGATATTGCCCTGCGCCTGCAGGAACGCCATCAACCGCGTCTGGGCCCAGGCATCGGCATCGACATGCGCATGCGCGCCTTCAGGCAGCACGCGCGGGATGTTCTCGAGCAGGCCGCCGCCGGTGATATGCGCCATCGCGGCGATCCGGCCCGATTTCACCACCGGCAGCAGCGAAGACACATAGATTCGCGTCGGTGCGATCAGCGCGTCGATGAGCAGGATCTCCTGATCGAACAGGGCCGGGCGGTTCATCTTCCAGCCCTTGTCGGCTGCGAGACGTCGCACCAGCGAATAGCCGTTCGAATGCACGCCCGACGAGGCGAGGCCGAGCAGGACGTCGCCCGGCTTCACACGGTCGCCGGTCAGCACCTCGTCGCGCTCGACCGCGCCGACGCAGAAGCCGGCCAGGTCGTAATCGCCCGGCGCGTACATGCCCGGCATTTCGGCGGTCTCGCCGCCGATCAGCGCGCATCCTGCGAGCTTGCAGCCATCGGCAATGCCCGCGACGACGCGCTCGGCAACGCCGGTGTCGAGCTTGCCGGTCGCGAAATAGTCGAGGAAAAACAGCGGCTCGGCACCCTGAACGATCAGATCATTGACGCACATCGCGACCAGATCGATGCCGATTGCATCGTGCCGGTCATGGTCGATGGCGAGCTTTACCTTGGTGCCCACGCCATCGTTCGCCGCGACCAGCAACGGGTCCTTGAAACCGGCGGCCTTGAGATCGAAAAAGCCGCCAAAGCCCCCCAGTTCGGCATTGGCGCCGGGGCGCGCGGTCGCCTTGGCCAGGGGCCCGATGGCCTTGACCAGCGCATTGCCCGCAGCGATCGAAACACCTGCTTGAGCATAGCTGTAACTTGTCGGATTTGGCGCGTCGCCGGTCTTGTCAGTCATGGCCAGAGCGGTTAGCGACTTCTCGCTTGGATTTCCACGCCATTGTCGCCAAAAGAGCGGCCACGCCGCCGCCGGAGACGGGCAGGGGGCGACAAGCTCGTTTTCGCGCGGTTGTTTGAAGCTAGGATACATTGATCACCAGCCTGCCCCTGCAACGTCCGGCGCCCAGAATTTCTCGCGTCTGGATCGCCTTCGCCCTGTTCGCGCTGCTGCTTGGCGCGGGCGCGCTGGTCTATGCCCAGATCGAGGGTGATCGCGGTATTCCGCCGATCGCCAGCGGCGGCGATTTCGAAGTGAGCGGGGTCAAGGTCGACGGCTCGGGCAAGAATGCCGACGAAGCCCGCTCCAACGCCTGGCGCGATGCGCAGCGCAAGGGCTGGCAGAAGCTGTGGGCGCAGATGAACCGCTCGGGCGCTGCCCCCAAGCTCAGCGATTCGGCGCTCGACGGCATCGTCTCGGCGATCGTCGTCGAAAACGAGCAGATCGGCCCGCGCCGCTATATCGCCACCCTGGGTGTGCTGTTCGATCGCGCACGCGCCGGTGAGCTGCTCGGCGTCAGTGGATCGGTGCTCCGATCGGCGCCGATGCTGGTGGTGCCCATCTATATCAGCGGCGGCTCTGCGCAGACCTTCGAGAACCGCACGCCCTGGCAGGCGGCCTGGGCGCGTTATCGCACCGCCGAGAGCATCGTCGATTATATCCGCCCTTACGGATCGGGCGCGGATTCGCTGCTGGTCAACGCCGCGCAGACCGGACGCCGCAGCCGCACCTGGTGGCGCCTCATTCTCGACCAGTTCGGCGCTGCCGATGTCGTCATCCCGGTGGTCCAGGTTGAACGGCAATATCCCGGCGGCCCGATCACCGGACGCTTTGCCGCGCGCTTCGGGCCGGACAGCCGCTTGCTGGGCAGCTTCACGCTGAAGGCCCGCAACAGCGATGGCCTGGCCGCGATGCTCGATCAGGGCATCAAGCGGCTCGATCGCATCTATGCCGGTGCCGTGCGTTCGGGCGAGCTCCGCCCCGATTCGTCGCTGATCATCGAGAAGCCGGTCGAGGTCGTGGAAGAGATGCTCGACGACACGCTGGCAGAGGACATTCCCGTCGAGTCTGGCGGGCTGACCACGGGCGCGCAGATCATCTCGATCCAGTTCGACACCCCGGATGTGGCGGCCGTACAGGCGGGCGAACGCCTGGTGCGCGGCATTCCCGGCGTCACCTCGGCCAGTACCGCCAGCCTGGCGCTCGGGGGCACCTCGGTGATGCAGGTCAATGCGCAGATCGATATCGATGCGCTGCGCGGTGCGCTCGAGGCGCGCGGCTATCGTGTCCAGCAGGGGCCCGGGGTGCTGCGAATCTCGCGCGCGGCCCCGGCACCTGGCGGCGGATGACATGACGCGCCAGTTCGCTCTGCCCTTTGCGGCAGCCGGACCGGACGGTGACAGCGAATTCCTGGTCACCGCCTCCAACCGTGCGGCGATCGACCGGCTGTTCGACTGGACCCGTCTGCCCTTTGGCGCGGCCGTGCTGGTCGGCCCGTCGGGCGCAGGCAAGACCGTGATCGGCAGGGCCTTTGCCGCAGGGTCTGGCGGTGACTTTATCGACAATGCCGATGGCGAGAGTGACGAGACCTTGTTCCACGCCTGGAACCGGGCGCAGACGCAAGGGCTGCCGGTGCTGTTTGCCGCAAGCAAGCCGCCGGGGGAATGGGGCATCAAGCTGCCCGATCTGCTGTCGCGCCTGGGCGCATCGTTGCTCATCGAGATTCCGCCGCCCGACGAGGAGATGGCGCAGCTGCTGTTGCAGAAGCTGCTCGCACGCGCCGGGCTCGCCTTGCCCGATGGCCTGGCGCATTACGCTGCGTTGCGCACCGAGCGATCCTATCCCGCCATTCGCGATCTCGCGCGCACGATCGACGAGATGGCGCTGGCAATGCAGCGCCCGATCGGCCAAAGACTGGTGCGCGAGGCACTGGCGAAACTGGCAGGAACCGATGGCAGCCCAACCGACTGAGATCGAAGCGAAACCGGCAGGTTCTTCCGAATCGCAACGCCGCTATTTCAACCGTGAACTGAGCTGGCTGGCGTTCAACGATCGCGTGCTTGAAGAGGCCTGCAATCCGCGCCATCCGCTGCTCGAGCGGCTGCGCTTTCTCTCGATCTCGGGTAACAATCTCGACGAATTCTTCATGGTTCGCGTAGCCGGGCTGGTGGGTCAGGTCGCGCAGCATGTCGAGGAGCGCTCGGCCGACGGACGCACGCCGGTGCAGCAGCTTGCCGCGATCGAACGCGCGGTCGACCGGCTGAATGCCGAGCAGCAGCGCGTGTGGAGCGAATTGCGGACGCTGCTGGCCGATACCGGCGTTGTAGAGGCCAATGTCGAGGATCTCGGCGAAACCGACCGCGCCTGGCTGCGCGAGCATTTTGTGACCCAGATTTTCCCGGTGCTCACCCCGCAGGCGCTCGATCCGGCGCATCCTTTTCCCTTCATCCCCAACAAGGGGCTGAGCCTGATCTTCGATCTCAAGCGCCGGTCGGATGGCAAGACGGTGCGCGAACTGGTGATGCTTCCGGCCACCATGCCGCGTTTCCTGCGCATTGCCGGGGGGCGGGGCCTGTATCTGGCGCTCGAGAAGATCGTGGTGGCGTTCGCCGACAAGCTTTTTCCGGGCTATGATGTGCGCGGCTCGGGCCTGTTCCGCATCATCCGTGACAGCGATATCGAGGTCGAGGAAGAGGCCGAGGACCTGGTGCTCTATTTCCGCACGGCGCTGAAACGCCGGCGGCGGGGGCAGGTGATCCGCCTGGAGACATCGCGGCTGATGGACAAGGGGCTGGCCCAGTTGCTCGACGACAATCTGCTGCACGAGGGCGGCAACAAGTCGTCGGATGATGGCTTTCTGGGCATCGGCGATCTCGCTGCGCTGGTCGACGAGGGTCGCCCCGATCTCAAGTTTCCGGCCTATACGCCGCGTTTTCCCGAGCGAATTCGCGAGCATAATGGCGATTGTTTTGCAGCGATCCGAAGCAAGGACATTGTTGTCCACCACCCTTATGAAAGCTTCGAGGTGGTCATTGCGTTCCTGAAGCAAGCCGCTGCTGACCCCGATGTCGTGGCGATCAAGCAGACGCTCTACCGCGCTGGCAAGCAGTCGGCGGTGATCAACGCGCTGATCGCGGCGGCAGAGGCGGGCAAGTCGGTCACGGCCGTGGTCGAGCTCAAGGCCCGGTTTGACGAGGAGCAGAATCTGCTCTGGGCCAGCGCGCTCGAACGCGCCGGCGTCCAGGTGGTCTATGGCTTTATCGAGTGGAAAACCCACGCCAAGATCTCGATGGTCGTGCGGCGCGAGCCCGAGGGATTCCGCACCTATTGCCATTTCGGCACCGGCAACTACCACCCGATCACAGCGCGCATCTATACCGATCTCAGCTTCTTCACGGCCGATCCGCGTGCCGGGCGCGATGCGGCGCAGCTGTTCAACTATATCACCGGCTATGTCGAACCCGAGCAGCTCGAACTGCTCTCCATGTCGCCGCGTGACCTGCGCCAGGATTTGATCGCGCTGATCGATCACGAGATGGAAGAGGCGCGGGCCGGGCGGATCGGAGCGATCTGGGCCAAGATGAACTCGCTGGTGGACCCGGCGATGATCGAGAAGCTTTATGCGGCGAGCAGCGCCGGGGTTCAGATCGAGCTCGTCATTCGCGGCATCTGCTGCCTGCGCCCTGGCGTGCCCGGTCTGTCGGACAATATCCGGGTGAAGTCGGTCGTCGGGCGGTTTCTCGAGCACAGCCGCATCTGGGCCTTCGGCAATGGCGATGCGCTGCCCAATGACAAGGCGAAGGTCTTCATCAGTTCGGCCGACTGGATGCCGCGCAACTTCGATCGGCGCGTCGAGTACATGCTGCCGATCGAGAACCCGACGGTGCACGATCAGGTGCTCGAACAGGTCATGGTTGCCAATCTGCTCGATAATGAACAGAGCTGGGAACTGGATGCCGATGGTTGCTATCATCGCGTAAGAACCGAGGACAAGCCGTTCAATCTGCATCGCTATTTCATGACCAACCCATCGCTGTCGGGTCGTGGCAAGGCGCTCAAGCATAGCGAGGACGTGCCCAAGCTCAGCCTGCACCGACGCGCCGCGAAGATCGATTGAGCCGGACGTCGTCGTGAATTTCTTCATTCGCAAGCAGAACCAGCCGGTTCACCTCTATCGGACCGCGATCATCGATATCGGCTCGAACTCGGTACGCCTGGTGGTGTTCTCCGGACCGCGGCGCAATCCGGCGCTGATCTTCAACGAGAAGGTCATGGCGGGGCTGGGGCGTTCGCTGGCGGAGACCGGCATGATCGACGAGCCATCGATGGCGCGCGCGATCCAGGCGCTCGAACGCTTTCGGATCGTCGCGCGCGAAATGGATGTCGACGAGACCGTGTGCGTGGCGACCGCGGCGGTGCGCGATGCCGGCAATGGCGAGGAATTCACCCGCAAGGTCGAGGCGCTGGGTCTGGATATCACGATCCTGTCGGGCGATGACGAGGCGCGCACGGCGGGCCTGGGCGTGATTTCGGCCATTCCGGATGCTGACGGCATTGTCGGAGACCTGGGCGGCGGCAGCCTCGATCTTGCGCGCGTCGCCGGTGGCGAGGTGCTTGATACCGCGACGCTGCCGCTCGGCGTGCTGCGTGCGGCCGCCATCCGTCGCGGCGATTCGGCGGCGCTGTCGCGCACGTTCAAGAAGATGGTGGCGGCCTATCCGTGGCTCGCCGCGCATCCGGGCAAGCCCTTCTATCTCGTCGGCGGCTCCTGGCGCGCTTTCGGGCGGCTCGACATGCACCTGACGGCCTATCCGCTCAAGGTGCTGCACCAATACCGTATCGATGTCGCCCGGCCCGAAAAGGTGCTGGCGGGCTATCGCAGCATGGAGCGGGATGCACTGCGCCAGGCCACCGGGCTGGCACCGTCGCGCATCGAGACGCTGCCCGACGCGATAGCGCTACTCCGGATGATGCGAGACCTGGTGAAGCCCAGCGCCTTCGTGCTGTCGTCCTTCGGCCTGCGCGAAGGCCTGCTCTACGCCCGGATGGACCCGGAGGTACGCCAGCGCGATCCGCTGCTCGTCGCCACCGAGCGGTTCGGCCAGCTGCAATCGCGCTTCGGCGAGGATGCGCGCCCGCTGTTCGACTGGATATCGCCGGTGTTCGGCGACGACCCGTCCGAATGGCAGCGCTGGCTGATGGCGGCGTGCCACCTGTCCGATGTCGCCTGGCAGGCGAGCCCCGATTTCCGGGCCGAACGCGGGCTGGAAATCGCGCTGCACGGCAACTGGGTCGGCATTGATGTCATCGGGCGGTCGATGATCGGCCAGGCGCTCTATACCAATTTCGGCGGTGGGCCGCGTCCGTTCCCGCTCGAACGCCATGTCGCATCGGATGCCATGCTCAGCCGGGCGATCGGTTGGGGACTGGCGATGCGCCTGGCGCAAAGGCTCGCGGCGGGCACGCACGATGTCTTGCGTCGATCGCGGTTGCAGCGCAATGGCGACGCGCTCGAACTGGTGCTGGAACCGCGCGACAAGGCCCTGATGGGCGAGGTGGTCGAGCGCCGCCATCGGCGTCTGGCGCAGTTTCTCGGGCTACGCGCCGTCGCAATCTGAGCGGCCCTACTGGTAAAACGCCAGGCCAGGGTTTATCTAGCGGCAAACGCAGCTGCAAAGGGATGGCGCATGTTCGGCGCACTGAGCGAATATCTGGACTCGATCCGCGTGCGCGACCCTGCTCCGCGCTCCCGCTGGGAAATCCTGCTTTATCCGGGTGTGCTTGCGCTAGGTCTGCACCGCGTGGCGCACTGGCTGTTTACCGGAGAGCTGTATTTCCTCGCCCGGCTGGTCAACCATATCTCGCGCTTTCTGACGGCGATCGACATCCATCCGGGCGCGCAGATCGGCAAGTTCTTCTTTGTCGATCATGGCTTCGTCGTCATCGGTGAGACCGCCGTCATCGGCGACAATGTCACGATCTATCAGGGCGCGACGCTGGGCGGGCGCAACCCCACCGATGGCGTAGGCGGCAAGCGCCATCCGACGATTGAGGACGATGTCATCGTCAGCCTGGGCGCGGCAATCCTGGGCCCTGTGACCGTCGGCAAGGGCGCCCGCATCGGCGCCAATGCGGTGGTGACCAAGGATGTCGCTCCGGGATCGGTGATGGTCGGCATTCCAGCGCGGCCGACGCCGGTCGACGCTGCCGAAAAACAGCGCGGGTTCGTGCAATATGGCACGCCGTGCAGCCAGACCTTCGATCCCAATACGCAAAAGCTCGAACTGCTCCAGTGCGAGATTCGCCAGATGCAGGAGAGGATCGCGCAGCTGATCGACGAGCGCGACGAGGCTCGTCGCGCCGCGCGGCCTGCCGAGCCTGACCGCGACAGCGGGACCGCTGCTTGAGCATCGGCGGCAACGTTTCGCTCTTTCCGGTGCCGGGAGCCCCGGGCCAGGTCGGTTTCGACCGGGAGGAGCTTGGCCGCATTCTCGACCTGTATGGCCGTATGGTCGCCGCCGGCTTGTGGCGCGATTATGCGATGGACCTGGGCCGCGATGCCGCGGTGTTCTCTGCCTTCCGCCGGGCGACCGAGCGGCCCGAATATCGCATCGAAAAGCGTCCTGCGCTGCGCCGCAAGCAGGGCCAATGGGCGCTGGTGGGCGAGGGCGGCGCGGTGCTGAAACGCGGGCACGAACTGTCGGGCGTGCTGGCGCCGCTCGAGCGCAAGCTGGTTCGCGTCGTCGATTAGCCTCTATCAGACGTCAAATTCGTGCTCGCCGTGCGGTTCCAGGCTCGCCTTGTGGAGCAATTGGCCTAGCCAGGCGGCGATGACGCACATCGCGGCGCTGAGCAGCAGCTGATAGATCACATCGACCCCCGCGACGCTGAGGCCGATCGCGATCAGCGAGCCGATTACCATCGCGCCCGAATTGACGATATTGTTGGCCGCAATCGTGCGCGCCGCCTCGCTCTTGTGCACCGTGGTGGTGAGAAACGCATAGAGCGGCACGACGAACATGCCACCGGCAACTGCGATACCAAGTAGCGAGGCCAGCAGCGGAATCGCCATCGGGTGCGTTACGAATTCGCCGACGCTGAACAATGATCCGGGTTCATCGGGCACCCATTGGCGGCAGACGAAGAAGAAGGCGACGACGAACAGCCCCATCACGATCACCGATACCGGCGAGTATCGGGCCGAGACGGTGCCCTTGAGCAGCGCGTTGATCGCCACCGATCCGATCGCGACGCCGACCGAGAACACCACGAGAAACAGGCTCGCGACCTCCTTGCTCGCGGTCAGCACGTTCTTGGCGAGCGGCGGGAACTGGATGAACAGCACTGCACCGATCGTCCAGAAAAAGCTGATGGCAACGATCGCCA
This sequence comes from Blastomonas sp. 34TW, assembly GCF_059803595.1. Lineage (NCBI taxonomy): Bacteria > Pseudomonadati > Pseudomonadota > Alphaproteobacteria > Sphingomonadales > Blastomonadaceae > Blastomonas > Blastomonas sp. 34TW. The sequence continues at coordinate 229,821 of NZ_JAPFGW010000004.1, read as the reverse complement.
GGAACACGCGGCGTACCCGCGTTGTTGCCTTGATCAGCGCGATGGACGCGCGGATGAAGTTGAAATCGAGCCTGGTCGCCTCGGTCATCGGCGGGGCAGGGGGCACTTGCCGCCCGGTGAAATAGCCGATGATCGCCGTAAGAACGACGGCGACGCCCGCGACCTCGACCGGAATCCATCCCGCCAGGATGGTGCCGAGCAGGATGGCGATATAGGTTCCCGCCTCGACCAGACCGGTGCCGCCTAGCACTTCCTCATCGTTCAGGTGCTGCGGCAGGATGGCGTATTTGATTGGGCCGAAAAAGGTCGAGTGGATGCCCATCGCGAACAGCGCGAGCATCATCAGCGGGATGGCGATGGTGTGCACCGCCAGACCCGCCCAGGCCATGTACAGTCCGGTCCCGCCGACCAGCATGATGATGATCTCGCAGAACTTGACGATGCGGATGATCACCGCCTTGTCGCGGGTATCGGCGAGCTGGCCTGCCAGCGCGGAGAGCAGGAAGAACGGCAGGATGACGATCGCGGTCGCGATCGCGCTGAACCAGGTTTCCGCCGTCTCGTCATTATAGACGCTGTAGACGACGAACAGCACCATCGCGTTCTTGTAGAGATTGTCGTTGAACGCGCCGAGCAGCTGGGTCACGAACAGGGGGAGAAAGCGCCTCTTGTTCAAAAGCGCGCCAGCTGAAGCCATGCTGAGTGTTCCTCGGTGGTTTGCCCGCAAGACCTTCCGCCATCCGGCCTGCCCTGTGCGGGCGAGCGGCGATACGAAAAGCCCTGGCCGCCGTATCGGGTTCATGGGGCAGACGGTCAAGCCATTTCCATTGTCGGATAATCCGGTTATGAGGCGTGCAGCTTATGCTTACCGTGCCCAATATTCTGACGCTCTCGCGGATCGTCACCGTGCCGCTGCTGGCCGCCTTGCTGTGGTGGCCCGAATGGGCGACCGGCTATCTGCTGGGATTCGTCGTCTACTGCCTGATGGGCATTACCGATTATTTCGACGGCTATCTCGCCCGCGCGCAGGGTGCTGTGTCGCGGCTCGGCATCTTCCTGGATCCGATTGCCGACAAGATCATGGTGGCGGCGGTCATCCTGATTCTCTGCGCCAACGGCAATATCCACGGCCTGCACGTCATTGCGGCGCTGATCATCCTGTTGCGCGAGATCACCGTATCGGGACTGCGCGAATTTCTCGCCGGGCTGCAGGTATCGGTTCCGGTGTCGCAGCTCGCCAAATGGAAGACGACGCTGCAGCTGCTCGCACTCGGCACGCTCATCTTTTCCGGCGGATTCCCCGATCAGCTGTGGATGCAGCATCTGGGCCTCGCCGCGCTATGGACCGCGGCCCTGCTGACGCTGGTCACCGGCTGGGACTATCTGCGCGTCGGCCTGAAGCACATGGATTGAATGCGGCAGGTTGGTTGCTGCGCGAATCATTTAATGAAGCAGAGTCCCGACCCAAGCGGCGGGTAGCATCCGCTTCTGCAATCCAACCCTATAAGGAAGAAGCCCCGTTGCAGCCGTCTTTACCGGTTCCACAGCGATCGGCCAGATTGGCATCGGTGCCGCAATAGGCGATCACCGTCTGGCCAGCGGAGAACCCTGCCACGCCTGTCATGTCCTACGATCGCGTAGAGGTTGGCTGATACTGGACCTGTCGGTAAGTCCACGTTTAAGATTGTCGCATTCCCGATTTGACGCCCAGCTTCATCCTGACCCGTCGTCAAATCCCCAAGGTGCAATATAACGCCCTGCCCATAACTGCGATTATACGTATCCATGGAGAGGATGGCTAAGAGCAGATTACGATCCATCATTTCTCTCCTCGACGAAAGTCACCGTGATGCAATCTGGCAGATAAGCTAAAATCCCTAGGATCATGATTTGGATTAAGACTTGGCTCTGGGTAGCGTCCCAACCATCGAAGCCTCTCTTGTAAACTCGAGGCAAAATTTATATCCGTTATCTGCACCGTAATGCGGCGCAAAGCGTAACCCGGCCCAAATACCGAAGCGAAATCAGCGAGGTTCACAGCCTGGACCGACGCCGGATCGGCCAGGTCGCGGAAGGTCACCAGCATCGGATAGTCCTGCGGCGCGACCTCCGCTTGCCGCTTCACGCCTTTTCCGGACGCAATACGCGCGGCGCTTTCGACGATATCGTTTTGAAAGGCTGGATCGAGCGCCGTCATCGAAAGGCCTGCCAAGTCGCCATGCTTGGCATTCGTCTTTAGAAGCGCGAACAGTGTCTGGCCGTTCGGGAGGTCCACCGCAACGGCTTCACCCCTGACGCCCCAGTCGCGGCTTGCTTCCTCGGGCAGAAGCGCAGTCTTGTTGTTCGCCCAGACTTCGTAAACGCTCGCCCCCTTCCGCAACCCTTGAAGCGTGTCGACTTCTACCGTGAGCTCAAAGCGATAGCGGTAGGGGAACATCTCAGCGCAGCCTGACAATGCCAGCGCCGCAGCAGCAGCCAGCAAAGTGCCGCCGATCGTTCGCCAAACGCCCATTACTCTGCCTCTCTGACTCAGCCCGCGCATTTCCCTTCGGCATGGCCACGGCGCAGGATGTCGGCGAGCATGCGGAATTCTTCTGCTCTGGGGCTGTTGCGGCGCCAGATGATCGCGATGTCGCGCGCGGCATGTTCGGCGAGGAGGGGCCGCGCGACGACATCGGTGTTGTTCAGGATCCCGGCATCGATCGCAATCTGCGGCAGCAGGGTAAGGCCGAGACGGTTGTCCACCATCTGTACCAGCGTATGCAGCGAGGTGCCGAACATCATCGCGCTGGCGCGCAATTCGGGCCGGTTGCACGCGGCAAGCGCGTGGTCCTTGAGGCAGTGACCGTCCTCGAGCAGCAGCAGCCGCGATTCGTCGATCAGTTCGGGCGCGACCTTTTCGGGCGGATCGCGCGGGTCGTCCTTGGGAAAGGCGACGTAAAGCGGGTCGCTGAACAGCAGTTCGTGCTCGACATCGCCCGCCGGAAAGGGGAGCGCGAGCAGCACGCAATCGACTTGGCCATGGTGCAGCGATTCGACCGCTGCGCCGCTGACTTCCTCGCGCAGGAAAAGCTTCAATTCGGGCTGTTCGCGCCGAAGGCCCGGCAGCAGCCGGGGCAGCAGGAAGGGCGCAATGGTCGGAATGACGCTCATCCTGAGGTCGCCGGAAAGTGGCTTGCCAGACGAGCGAACGAGATCGGCCAACTCCTCCGCCTCGCGCAGGATGCGGTGCGCCTTGGCGACGACCTTGTTGCCGAGCGGCGTGAAACGAACGACGCGCCGGGTGCGCTCGACCAGAACCACGCCCAGCAGCGTCTCCAGCTCGCGAAGACCCGCCGATAGCGTCGATTGCGTCACGAAACAGGCGTCTGCCGCCTTGCCGAAATGCCCATGCTCTTCGAGCGCCACCAGATATTGCAGCTGCTTGAGCGTGGGCAGGTACGAGGTCATGGCTGCTCCGCCAGTGCGGCGGCGACCAGATCTTCGGGTTCGGCCACCAGTTCGGTGCGGGTCATCTTGATCCGGCCATCGGCGATCGCAAAGGCCATGCGCCCTTCGACCAGAGCCAGCGCATCGCGCCCGAACTGCTCGAACCGCCAGCCTTCGAGGATAGGCAGGCCCTTGCGCACGCCCGCAGCCAGTGCTTCCAGATCGTCACTGCGCGCCAGCAAGCGCGCTGCGACATCAATCTCGCGCGAGCGGATCTTGAGCAGCAGCTTGAGCAGGTCAGCGACGAGCGCGCCTTCCTTTCCCAGTGCAGGCCCGCGCGGGCTCTTGGGCGGCATTTCGGCAGCGGTCAGCGGGCGCGCGGCGAACAGCGCGTCCATCATTCTCGCGCCGATATCGTTCTCGCGCCAGGCACCGGAAAGCCCGCGCACCTTGCCAAGTTCCGCCTGGGTCGATGGCGGATGCGCGGCGATATCGGCGAGCGTCTCGTCCTTCATGATGCGGCCGCGCGGCAGGTTCTTGTCCTGCGCCTCGGTCTCGCGCCACCAGGCGAGCGCGCGCATCCGGCCCAGGACCTGCGCACTGCGGCTCGGCGGGCGGATGCGTTGCCAGAGGGTGTCGGGATCCGGCTTGTACTGGCGCGGATCGCCCAGCTTTTCCATCTCGATATCGAGCCATGCCCCGCGCCCGGTGCGCCGCAGCTTGTCGAGCATCTTGGGGAAGATCTTCGCCAGATGCGTGACATCGCCGATCGCATAGTCGATCTGCCGGGCTTCGAGCGGTCGGCGCGACCAGTCGGTAAAGCGCGCACCCTTGTCGACGGTCAGCCCCAGCCAGCTTTCCACCAGGTTCGCATAGCCGATCTGCTCGGCCTGACCGAGCGCCATCGCCGCGACCTGCGTGTCGAACAGCGGGGACGGGGTCTTGCCGGTCAGGTTGAAGATGATTTCGATATCCTGCGGTCCTGCATGGAAGACCTTCAGCACATCGTGGTTTTCGGTGAGCAGGTCGAGAAGGGGGCCGAGGTCGAGCCCAGGCGCCTTCGGATCGATCGCCGCTGCCTCTTCCAGATTGCCGATCTGCACCAGGCACAGTTCGGGCCAATAGGTGTTCTCGCGCATGAATTCGGTGTCGACCGCGACGAAATCGGATTGCGCAAGGCGATCGCACAGCTGCGCGAGGGAATCGGTGTCGGTAATCAGCGGATGGATTTTCATGGGCAACCTATACAGCCTGTGCCTGCCGCCGCAAATAATCGCGCAAGTCCGCAATCAATCCGTATTGGATGAGAATAACAAATTGGTATCTTTGAGAATCACGGCATCCCCGTCTATGTAAACGTCCGTATTCGTGAATGCCGGGGGCAAGCATGTGGGTGTATCAGCTGATCATCGTTGTTCTGGCATTGGCTTTAATCGGCCAGTTGCTGGCGCAGGGTGGTGACGCATTTCTCGTGCTGGAAAACTCCCGGCCCGTAGGGGGTGATCGCGAGGTGCTGACAATACTGGCCTGGGGCTTTGCAACGCGGGCCGGGCGAAGCGCCTGTATCTCCGATCCGGTCGGGCACGGGATCAACGACATGCGCTTTTCGATGAGCCTGGGGCAGATTCTGCTGTCGCTGATAACGCTGGGCTTCGTGCGCCGGGTGAATATCGATTACCGTCTGCATTCGGGCAACAGCCCGGTCGGTGGAACCTGATGCCCCGTCCTTTGCGCCATGGCCCGCGTCACTGGGTCAATTATCACGGCACGGAATCGGCAGAGCTCGGCGACCTTATCGAACTGCTGAACAGCGAGCGCGAGGGCGGGCGCGACGTCCTTCGCGAGGTGGCATCGGATGTGCTGGCCCTGCTACAGGACGCCAGCCGGTGCGGGGCGCGACTGCGTCCGCTTGGCGCTGGCTGGTCACCATCGCCGATCACGATCGTTAAGGGGGGCTGGCTGGTCGAGACGCGGCGGATCAACCGTTGCTTCGGCCTCACCGCGCAGGATGTGGTTCGGGGGACCGATCCGTCACGGTTGATGCTGGTCCAGGCGGGGGCCACCGTCGACGAGGTCAATGATTGCGCCGAGGAGCTGGGCCTGAGTTTGCGCACCGGCGGTGCGAGCAATGGCCAGACCTGGGCTGGCGCCTGCGCGACCGGCACGCATGGCAGCGTTCTGGATGCAGGCGGAATTCAGGATCATATCCGTGCGGTCCAGGTGGTGACACCCTCTGGAATATTCTGGGTCGAGCCGCACCGGCCCGTGATGTCGCCGGATTTCGTTGCGGCGACCGGGAGCACGATCTTTCGCGATGACGACGTTTTTGCGGCCTGTCAGGTCGCCGTCGGCGCGATGGGCTTCATCACCGCGATGGTGATCGAATGCGTACCCATATACATGGTGCGCAACATCCAGAAGCGCGCGCGCATCGAGCGGGAGGATATCTCGCGCCTGGCCGAGGGCGACTTTCGCGGCTTCTCCCGCGCGTTCGGGTTGAACGAGGAGCCGCACTTCCTTCAGGTAATCCTCAACCCCTTCGCCCCGTTCGAAAAGGACGCGCTGCTGCGCATGCTCTATCTGCGCGATTTCGACCCCGCTATCCCGCCGCCTCCGCGTCCGCTGACCGGCGCGGGCTATGATGCGCTGACCCTGATCGGCAAGGCGATGGCGGGGATCGATCTGCTCCGCGCGGACATCCTGCAGCTTGCGATGCGCGCTGGCTATGCGGTGCAGCGCGACATTCATGATCCCGAAGCGATCGCCACCTGGGGGCATACCACCGAGCCGCACAATCCGATCGCCAATCTGTTCAACGGATCGGTGACGATGCTGCGGTCCGATCTGGAACGCGCCTTCGATCCGCTGATCGAGGCGTTTCTGAGCGGCGGGGGAGGGACGGTGGTGACGCTGCGCTTCATGCAGCGCGCTGCCGGGCTGCTCGCCCCGGCGCGTTTCGACAGCAATGTCGTGATCGATTTCGATGGCCCACGCAGCGATGTCAGCCATCGCAGCTATCGCGCGGTGGTGGCGAAGCTCGATGCGCTGGGTATTCGTTTCACCCGCCATTGGGGCAAAACCAACGATCTTGATGCGATGCGCATCGCCCGCGACTATGGCGATGACTATCGCCGCTTCCGTGTCGCGCAACGCCGGCTGATGCCCGATCCTTCCGATATAGCCGTGTTCCGTTCCGATTCATTGGTGCATCTGGGGCTGATCGACTGATCCGGACGGGGACGCGATCGCGCTGAAAGCTTGACAAAAGCGCACCGGCACGGTGTTAGCCGCGCTATCGGCTGGCCTTGCTATTGGGCAGGCTCATCATCGCCCATTTTCGATCAGGATCCATGGTTCTCATGCACGCATATCGCACTCACAGCTGCACCGCGCTTCGCGCTTCCGATGTTGGTCAGCAGGTCCGCCTGTCGGGCTGGATTCATCGCAAGCGCGACCATGGCAATCTGCTGTTCATCGACCTGCGCGACCATTACGGGCTGACCCAGATCGTGACCGACAGCGACAGCCCGGCCTTTGCGTCGCTCGAGCGGCTTCGCGTCGAAAGCGTCGTCACGGTGACCGGAACCGTCGTCGCACGTTCGCCCGAGACGGTGAATGCCAATCTGCCGACCGGCGAGATCGAGGTGCGCGCCGCCGAGGTCGTGATCCAGTCCGCTGCCGAAGAGCTGCCGATGCCGGTCGCGGGCGAGCAGGAATATCCCGAGGATATCCGACTGCGCTACCGCTTCCTCGATCTGCGCCGCGAACGCCTGCACCGCAACATCATGCTGCGCTCGCAGGTCATCGCATCGCTTCGTCGTCGCATGGTCGAACAGGGCTTTACCGAGTTCCAGACGCCGATCCTGACCGCTTCCTCGCCCGAAGGCGCGCGCGACTATCTGGTGCCCAGCCGCGTGCACCCGGGCAAGTTCTACGCGCTGCCCCAGGCCCCGCAGATGTTCAAGCAGCTGTTGATGGTCGCAGGGTTCGACCGCTATTTCCAGATCGCGCCGTGCTTCCGCGACGAAGATGCGCGCGCCGACCGCAGCCCCGGCGAATTCTACCAGCTCGACCTCGAAATGAGCTTCGTCACGCAGGACGATGTGTTCGCGGCGCTCGAGCCGGTGCTCGCTGGTGTGTTCGAGGAATTCTCGGGCGGCAAGCATGTGACGCCTGCCGGCACGTTCCCGCGCATTCCCTATCGGGAATCCATGCTGAAATACGGGTCGGACAAGCCCGATCTGCGCAACCCGCTGGTAATCAGCGATGTGACCGAGCATTTCGTCGGATCGGGCTTCGGCCTGTTCGACAAGATCGTGGGCAGCGGCGGCAAGGTGCGCGCGATTCCCGCTCCCGGCGCGGGCGCGATGAGCCGCAAGTTCTTCGACGACATGAACGATTGGGCGCGCAGCGAAGGTCATGCGGGCCTTGGCTATATCAACATCAAGGATGGCGTGCCCGGTGGTCCGATCGCCAAGAACCATGGCGAGGAAGGCACGGCCAAGCTGATCGCCGAGCTCGGCCTTGGCCCCAATGATGGCGTGTTCTTTGCCGCGGGCAAGGAGCTGCAGGCCGCCAAGCTGGCAGGCGCGGCGCGCACGCGGGTTGGCGAGCAGCTCGGACTGATCGAGCAGGGCGTCTACAAGTTCTGCTGGATCGTCGATTTCCCGATGTTCGAATATGACGAGGATGCCAAGAAGATCGATTTCAGCCACAACCCCTTCTCGATGCCGCAGGGCGAGATGGAGGCGCTGGAGACGATGGACCCGCTCGATATCCTCGCCTGGCAGTATGACATCGTGTGCAACGGCGTCGAACTGTCCTCCGGCGCGATCCGCAACCATCGTCCGGACATCATGTACAAGGCATTCGAGATTGCCGGCTACACCAAGGAAGATGTCGAGAAGAACTTCTCGGGCATGCTCAACGCGTTCAAGTACGGCGCGCCGCCGCACGGCGGATCGGCTCCGGGCGTCGACCGCATGGTGATGTTGCTCGCCGACGAACCCAATATCCGCGAGGTCGTGCTGTTCCCGATGAACCAGAAGGCCGAAGACCTGATGATGGGGGCACCCTCGCCGGTGAACCTCAAGCAGTTGCGTGAGCTCAACATCCGGGTGGTCGAGCCCCAGAAGAGCTGACCCAGGGCTGATTGCAAAAACTGTGAAACTGTGTTACTGTGATGGTCATGAAGAACGTGACCATCGCGCTCGACGACGAGACGCACCGGCTCGCCCGCATCCGCGCGGCCGAGCTGGGCACGTCGCTTTCGGCCATGGTCAAGGCGTATCTGCAGGGTGTCGCAGCGGGCGATGCCCCCGCATCCGCGCCCTCAGTCGGAGTGCGCGAAATGCCGATGCCCTATGCCGCCGTTCCTTCTGCCGATGATTTCGTACCGCTGAAAAAGCCCCGGCAGCCGGGCGCGTTGCGGGGCAAGATTCATATGGCGGAAGATTTCAACGAGACTCCACAATGGCTGATCGACGCCATGGAGGGCAAGGACAGCGACAAGCCCTGGCCCATCGGCTGATCATTCGGGCCTGAGCGATGCGGCTGATGCTCGACACCCATGTCCTGCTGTGGTGGTTGCAGGACAATCCCCGGCTGAGCCAGAAAGCGCGCGCGCTGATCGCCGACCCCGATCACGAGTTGATGGTAAGCCTGGCCTCGCCCTGGGAGATTTCGGTCAAGCACCGCATCGGCAAGATGCAGGAGAGCGGGGCTGACGTCATGGCCGCGCTGGATGGGCAGGGTATCGCCGTGCTTGATCTCGAACCTGAGCATCTCCGCGTGCTGGAGGCGATGCCGCTGATCCATCGCGATCCGTTCGATCATCTGATCATCGCCCAAGCGCTGGCGGAGCGCTGCACGATCATCACCGACGACGCGCAGTTTAGCGCTTATGGCGTGCCTTGCCTGGCTGCCTGAGCCGGTGTGACCGGTGACCTTGCGCACAGCATTGCAGAATGACTCGGGCAAGGATTGTGTTACATTTCAATGGAATCGCGCTGCATCGGCAGCGCAGCATTTTGGGGCGTTTGCATGAAATCAGGGTTTGCATTGCCGGGCACCGTGGCTCGTCTTGCGGTCATTCTGTCAGCGATGGCTGGCGCGGGCATCGCCCAGGCCGAGACGCTGACCATAGACGCGCTCTACCCCGCGCGCGATCGTGACGCGGCGCAGGTGGGTTCATTGGTCGTCGAACGCTTTGGCGGGCGCGATGGCGGGGAACTGTCGTTCGCGATCGAAGGCGCGCTGAACGAGGTGATCGTCTACGGCCAGCCTTATTTCCGGGTGGTCGCCGAACGGTCGAGTGCTCCGGCCGATGCTGTGCTGTCCGGCATAGCCACCGCGCAGATGCAGAACCAGCCGGTCGAGGAAAGCCGCAAGGAATGCGTCGAGCGCGACGGTAACGACAAGTGCATCCGCGAGGAGCAGGTAAAGATCCGCTGCAATCGTCGGATCGTCTCGCTCAACCCCTCGCTGCGCATAGCGCGGATCGACGATGGCGCGATCGTCTATCAGCGCCAGATATTCAAGAGCGACCAGGTGGTGGTCTGCCCCGACCGCCAGGCCAATCGCAGCCTGCCCGATACGGTCTCGATGCTGGTTGAACAGGTCGCGGACGAAGTGAGGAGCGATATCGCCCCGGTATTCCGCAGCGATGCCATCCGCGTGCTGGAAGGCCGCAAGGGCCTCGACAAGGACCAGTCGAACCGGTTCAAGGATGCGCTCAAGGCAACCTTCCGGGACCCTGGTCAGGCATGTTCGATCTGGCAGGCGCTCGATACCGAGGTGCCGGGTCAGAGTTCGGTCGTGTTCAACCTCGCACTGTGCGCCGAGCAGCGCGGCGAACTAGATGAGGCCATGACGCGCTACCGCCAGGCGCAGACGCTGCTGCCACGCGAACCGGCGATCCGCGCGGCGTTCGACCGGATTGCGGCGCGTCAGGTGGCGGAAGGCGATTACAATGCCCGCGAGGCGCGACTGGGGGGAACGGGTTCATGACGATCAAGCTGTCCGACTATGAGAAAGGCTCCGGCTTTGATGGCGATTATGACGCGGCGTTGAAGGGGCTGCAGGAAAGGCTGTCGCACGCGCATGCCCGGCACATCGTCCATGGTCACCGCGCGATCATCGTCATGGAAGGCTGGGATGCGGCGGGCAAGGGCGGAATCATCAAGCGGATGACCGCCGAATGGGACCCGCGCTATTTCCAGGTCTGGCCGATCAGCGCGCCGACCCCGTACGAGAAGGACCGGCATTTCCTCTGGCGCTTCTGGCAGAAATTGCCCGGCAGCCGCGAAATCTCGGTCTTCGATCGCTCCTGGTACGGGCGCGTGCTGGTCGAACGGGTCGAGCAGTTCGCCAGCGAGCGCGAATGGAAGCGCGGCTATGACGAGATCAACGAGTTCGAGGCGCAACAGGTCGATGGCGGCACCGCGATCATCAAGATTTTCCTGCATGTGACGCAGGCAACGCAGGACAAGCGCCTCGCCGACCGGCTGTCCGTCCCCGAGAAGCGCTGGAAGGTGACGCACGACGATTTCCGCAATCGCGCCAAGCGGGCCGACTATCTCGACGCGATGCACGACATGTTCCGCCAGACCGACACGCGCTGGGCACCGTGGAAGGTGTTTGACGGCAACAGCAAGAAGGCCGCGCGCATCGCGGTGCTGACGCATATTGCCGAACGGCTCGAGGCCAGCGTGCCCAAATCGCTGCCCGATGCCGATCCCGAGCTGGTGGCGCTGGCGCGCGAGGCGTTTGGGTTTACATCCTAACCATGTGCCAGTGGCCTGCTGTTCCCATCACAAGCACTAGACTGTGGGCTGCGGCGCGATCGCGTTAAAAAGCCTTTGAAACTTCAGTCTAGGATCGCGTTCTGGCGACTCTGGCAGATATGTGCGTGCCCATCCGTATTCGTCCCCGATTTCTTCGGCCCCAAGGCTGAGAGGTACCGCCAACGCTTGGGCACTGGGCCTGTAGTCGCGCAACAGAACCCTGCCGCGCTTGTCGCGTATTTCGCTGAAAGTCGCCTCCATCCCGTCCGGCACCCTTTCCCACACCGTGCTGTCGGGATAGCTACTAAAGGGGGAGCTCCCAAGCCAATGCCCCGCGCGTAAAACAAACTCCTGATCCTTCGCTGCCGGGCCGGCCTGGAGACAATGGCCCGCCAGAACGCGCTCCCGCCAACGGGCAGCCGCCCGCGGATCGGTGAGCGTGTAAGGCGCATCATCGAGTTGCATTTCAGGCGAGCCTGGATCGCACTTGCCTTTCGGCCTGAGCCGATAGGTCATCGCGGCTCCAGACAAGGCGAATCTACCGTGTTTCAGCCGAACGAAACTGACCGGCCATCCGATTTCATTCACCGTAACGCTGGCTGCACCGCCATCGGAGAGCAACCAGATACAATTGGAGTCGCATGCAAGAACTTCCACACCGTTGACCTGCATCTTGCGATCCGTTGCCCAACTATTTCGCTCGGTCTCCAGCTTCACGTCGCCATACAGTTTGACCTTGCTCGGCGGCACAACATTGGAAAGATGGAATTTGGCCAGCCGCGCCTCTGCCGCCGATCGCGATGGCGCTACGATGATCCAGGATACGATGATCAATGCAGCAAGCCCCAGTCCGGCAGGAATACCGACCGCAGGCAGTGTGGCCAGCCCCTCGTTACGATAACCCCTGAGAAACAGCCGTGTAGTGAACCAGGGTACAGAGAAAATACCGATCCACAAGAACAGCGTGGGCGTCATCATCAGGAAAATTCCAGGGATGATCAGGAAAAAGAAGCCGATAAAAATAATGAAAGGCCATTTCATTGTGGCAAATGCCAGCATTGCAAACAGAACCAATGTGGGTCCGATTACCATAGATAAAGAGTGGGCGACGCGGTTCATGCTAATTCTATCTGCAATTTTGGACTATTTTACCTAATATGCCTTGTAAAATGGTTAACCGAAGGAAAACGTCGAGGGCTGTGCGGCACATCCGATTCGCTTTTATTTAACAACGCGACGTCGATTACCCCTTCATCTGATGGACTGGTTGTCCGCTCTTGAACAATGCGACGCATAGGCCTTGCATCGGCATCTCGCCGGACGACGTCATGCTTCTGCGCACAGCCGTGCGGAGTCCACATGCGAAGCGTGGTCGGGAACGATCAGCAGCGCGAGGCGCGCGAGCCGCAAACGCGCGGCTTCTTTCTCTCGCAGGCATCCGGTTTAGCCGAACAGCTCGCCCTGCGTGCCGTCTGCCGGGGCGCGGAAGTGCGATGCATCCAGTACCCATTTGTACTGGTTGAGCCCCGCGCGTTTGACCGCGAGGCGGAAGCGGGTGCGGATCAGGTCGGCCCAGGGGCCGGACCCGCGCATGCGCGAGCCGAAATCGGGATCGTTGTCGCGCCCGTTGCGCATCTGCTGGATAATCGTCATCACCTTGGCGGCGCGATCGGGGAAATGCGCGTCGAGCCAGGCGCGGAACAGTGGCGCGATCTCGTGCGGCAGGCGGACCGGGATGTAGGAAGCCGAGAGCGCGCCGGCCTCGGCCCCGGCGGTGACCAGCGCCTCGATCTCGTGATCGGTGATCGCCGGGATGACGGGCGAGACGTTGATGTGCGTGGGCACCCCCGCTTCGCTCAGCGCCCTGATCGCGGCGAGGCGTTTGCGCGGGGCGACGGCGCGCGGTTCGAGCGTGCGTGCCATGGCTCCGTCGAGCGTGGTGACCGACAGCGCAACCGCGACAAGATCGTGCCGCGCCATCTGGCCGAGCAGGTCGGTATCGGCAAGCACCCGGTCCGACTTCGTGGTAATCGACACCGGATTGCGCGCTTCCAGACAGACTTCGAGGATCGATCGGGTGATGCGATAGTCCGCCTCGATCGGCTGATACGGATCGGTATTGGTGCCGAGCGCGATGACCTTCGGCACATAACCCGGCTTGCGCAGCGTCGCGCGGAGCAGTTTTGCCGCATCGGGCTTGGCAAACAGGCGGCTTTCGAAATCGAGCCCCGGTGACAGATCGAGCCAGGCATGGGTGGGCCGGGCATAGCAATAGATGCAGCCATGCTCGCAGCCGCGATAGGCGTTGATCGACTGGTCGAACGGAAGATCGGGGGACGTGTTGCGCGAGATGATCGAGCGCGGGTGTTCGATCGTCACCGTGGTGCGCAGCGGGGCAGGGCTGTCGTCGATCGCGGCGCGCTGGTCGAGCCAGTCGCCATCGACCTCGCGCACCGGCAGGTTGAAGCGCGCCGACTCGCGGTTCAGCGGCGCGCCTCGGCCTTTGATTGGGGGCGGGTGGACGGACATGCGTCCAGATTAGAACATTTCAGGAACAAATGCCACCGCTTTGGTCATTCCCGCGAAAGCGGAAATCACGCTTATTCGTTGGCGGAGGCTGTAAGCGGGACCCCCGCCCGCGCGGGGGTGACGATGGATGGTGGCAGAGTGCTGGACTATTTCTCGCGCAGCCTTGGCATCAGCTCGATGAAATTGCAGGGCCGGTTGCGGCTGTCGAGCTGTTCGCTCAGGATGCCGTTCCACCCATCCTTGACCGCACCATTCGATCCGGGCAGCGCGAAGATATAGGTGCCGCGCGCGAGCACCGCGCAGGCGCGCGATTGCACGGTGCTGGTGCCGATTGTCTGATAGCTGAGCCAGCGGAACAGCTCGCCGAAGCCCGGAATGTCCTTGTCCTTCACCCGGTCGAGCGCCTCGGGCGTGATGTCGCGTCCGGTCAGCCCCGTGCCGCCAGTGGAGATGATCGCATCAATCTCGGGATCGTCGATCCAGTTGTTGAGCCGGACGACCAGCCGCTCGACATCGTCCTTCTCGATCGCGCGCGTGATCAGCTTGTGGCCCTTGCCGGTGATCAGCCCGGCCAGGATATCGCCCGATGTGTCGTCGGCAGCGGTGCGCGTGTCTGAAATGGTCAGCAGCGCGATGTTGATGGGCTTGAACGCCCGCGATTCGTCGATGGCCATCGTTCAGTTGTGCTGCACGGTATCCAGCCGGACAAGCTCGATTCCGCCGGCATGCGGAAAGCGCGGCCACATGCCCTGCGCAAGGCCCGTCGCGCTCTTGGAATTCACGCCCGCCTGCTTTTCGTACATCCAATAGTTGCGCAGGATGATGCCGACATAGGCGCGCGTTTCCCAATAGGGGATCGATTCGATGAACAGCAGCGGATCGCCATTGTCCCGCACCTTCTCGTTCCAGCGGCTGACCGGCAGCGGCCCGGCATTATAAGCGGCGATGATCTTGGGCAGCAGCCCCTGGGTCTCGGGCCGGGTGTTGAGGAATTCGAGATAGCGCTGGCCATATTCGAGATTCACCGCCGGCTGATAGAGCGCGCTGGTATCGAGCGACTGCCCGCGGGCGCGCGCCATGTCCTGCGCGGTGCCGGGTCGAACCTGCATCAGCCCGCGCGCATCGGCGGGGCTGCGCGCATCGCTGCGGAAGTTCGATTCCTGCAGGGTGTGCGCATAGACCAGCGCCGGATCGACGCGCCAGCCTTCCACCGGTACCCAGCGCGGCGAGGGGAAGCGTGCGAAGCTGTCCGGGCGGCTGCCCTGCGGTCCGTTCTGCGCGAGCCACATCTGTGTCTGCGGCATGGACAGATCGCGCGCGAGGCGCAGCAGGCAATCGTGCGCGCTATCGCCGGCAATCTGGGCTTCGTGGCGCAAGACCTGGTCGGCCAGGGTCGATTCGCCGATCTGCGTCAGCGCGATGGCACGGCGGACATTGGGTCGGTCCTTGAGCAGCTTCCAATCGTTGGAGCTGAAGTCGGGTGCACGCACCGAGCTGTCGGCAAGGCCCAGTTGCTCGGCCGCGAGCACGCCATAGAGCGTCTCGCCATATTGGCTGGCCGCACGCAGATTGGGCTGGACCAGATCGGGACGGCGGCAGCGGGTCGCGGCGCGCGAGGCCCAGTAATAGCCGGCGGCGCGCTGCTCCTCGTTCCAGGCATTGGCCGCAGCGCCTTCGAAGCCCTGCAGCGCAGCGGCGCAATTGCCCAGGCGCCATGCCGCGAGCCCTGCGGTCCAGTGCGCCTCGCCCAGCCACTCGCCCGAACCCAGCGTCGCGGCGCGCGCCATGTCGAGCGCTTCCTGATCGCGGTTCTCGAGATAATAGGACCAGGCAACACGCTGCTGCAGCTCGGTGCGGGCCTGGGGGCTGAGGAAATCGACCTGATCGGCCAGCGCTGCTGCGGCACCGGCGGGATCATCGGCAACGATGCGTTCCTGGATCGTCGCGGCCAGCGTAGGGGGCACCGTGCCGTCTGCGACGCTGCGCGGCTTGCCCCGCCGGGTCAGCCCGCCGAAATTCGCCATGCGCACCATCTGGGGGCGGTCGGGCAGGATCGTCGCACCGCGCTTGGTGGCAAGCGAGGCAAGACGCTCGGCATGCGGAAGGTCTGGCGCGGCGTTGAGCAAGCTGAGCAGCGGCCCCATTTCGACACGCGGCGAATTGGCGGCAAGGAACAGCTCGGCCCGCGCGATATCGTGCAGCACGCCCTTTTCGCGGCTGTCGAGCAGTTCGCTTGCCTTGGTCCAGTTCTGCCCCCGGATCGCGCCGAACACCTGCGAATAATAGTCGCGCTCGGACGAAGAGAGCAGATCGGGCACCTGCGTCTTGGCGACGCGACTGGAAAAATAGCTATAGGATGATTCTTCGGCCATGGCTGGCTGGCAGGAGATCAGGGCCGCACCCCCGGCGATGATCAGCGCTTTCTTCAGCAAGGTCTTACTCCACGAGCAGCTTCTGCCATTGCTGCCACGCCATGCTTTTCTCTTGCACGATGCGATGAAACATCAGGCTGAGCTTGCGCGTGACCACCGTTTTGACAGTTCGGTCACCATGGTTAAGAAAATGCAAATCGGTAAGCTTTTGCGACGGGTTGTGGCTGAGCAGCGCCCTGGCGGTGTCTTCGCCGGCAACCACCAGCATTTCCGGGGCTGCCAGCCCGATATGATGCCGGGCTATGCGAGTCCAGGTGCCAAGATGCGGCAGCGCCGCCTGGTTATCGAAAACGACCCGCGGGAACAGCGAGGCGCGGTAGACATCCTCCGGCGCAAAGCCGCACGCGCGCGCGATCATGTCGAGCAGCCGGCCCGACCGACCCGACAGCACCGTGTCCTGATCGTCACGCTCGGGCGCGCCGGTCAGGACCATCAGCCGTGCTCCCTGTCTTCCCGCGGGCGCAATATGGCGGCCGTCGCCGCCGTCGGCCGCGAGCGACCCGCTGCGCCATGCCGCAACAAAGGCATCGAGCGTCTCGGGCAGAACGAGTTCTGCGTGCGCCTTGGCAACGGGTGCGTCGGGCGCACGCGAGCCAGCCGCCGGCGCTTGCTGAGGCGCGGGGCGCGGTGTCGCCGCTGTACGCACTGGCGGCACATCATCGGCCAACCAGTCATTGGGCGTATCGGCAAAGTCCCAGTCCACGCCGGCCAGCTGCCACCAGTCGATCAGGCTTTGTGCCTCGCGCAGGGGATCGTTAACCGGTGTCAGCACGTTGATGCCCCAAAGCGGGTTGACTTGGGCGCTGCGGCGCTATTGGAGTGAACGGGAGAGGGCATGCCATCGCCTTATGGCACAGGCCCCATCCTGAGCAACGGGGAACACATGATGAGTGAACGCGAATCCATGCCATTTGACGTCGTGATTGTCGGCGCAGGCCCTGCTGGCCTTGCTGCGGCGATCCGGCTCAAACAATTGGCAGCGGAGAATAACGCCGAGATCGAGGTGTGCGTCATCGAGAAGGGCTCGGAAGTCGGTGCGCATATCCTGTCCGGCGCAGTGTTCGATCCGCGGGCTCTGGACGAGTTGATCCCCGACTGGCGCGAGCAGGATTGCCCGATGGCCGCCACCCCGGTGACCGAGAACCATCACTGGGTGCTGACCAAGTCGAAGAAAATGGCGATTCCGCATATCGCGACGCCTTCGTTCATGCACAACAAGGGCACCTATACTGGCAGCCTGGGCAATCTGTGCCGCTGGCTGGCGGAAAAGGCCGAAGAGCTGGAAGTCCAGATTTTTCCGGGCTTCGCTGCGGCCGAAATCCTCTATAACGAGGATGGATCGATCAAGGGCGTCGCAACCGGCGACATGGGCATCGGCAAGGATGGCGAGCACAAGCCCGACTATACGCCAGGCCTGGAACTGCATGCGCGCTACACCTTTTTTGCCGAAGGCGCGCGCGGCCATCTGACCAAGATCCTCAAGCGCCAGTTCGATCTGGAGGCTAATTGCGAGCCGCAGGTCTATGGCATCGGCCTCAAGGAATTGTGGGATATCGATCCTAAGAAGCACGTGCCGGGCCGGGTGATCCATACGCAGGGCTGGCCGCTCGACGATGCCTGGGGCGGTGGCTTCCTCTATCATCAGGCCAATGGTCAGGTGGCCTTGGGCTTCGTGGTCGCGCTGTCGTACCAGAACCCGCATCTCTCGCCGTTCCAGGAATTCCAGCGCTGGAAGACGCACCCGGAAATCCGCAAGATCCTCGAAGGCGGCAAGCGCGTGTCCTACGGCGCGCGCGCGATCAACGAGGGCGGCTGGCAGTCGGTGCCCAAGCTGGCTTTCCCGGGCGGCGCGCTGATCGGGTGCAGCGCGGGCTTCGTCAACGTGCCGCGCATCAAGGGCAGCCACACTGCGATGAAATCGGGCATGCTCGCTGCCGAAGCCGCATTCCGCGCGATCCAGGCCGACCGGACGTCGGACGAGCTGTCGGACTATCAGGAAAATCTCAACGCCAGCTGGATTGCCGAGGAACTGAAGAAGGTCCAG
Organism: Blastomonas sp. 34TW; assembly: GCF_059803595.1. Taxonomy (NCBI): domain Bacteria; kingdom Pseudomonadati; phylum Pseudomonadota; class Alphaproteobacteria; order Sphingomonadales; family Blastomonadaceae; genus Blastomonas; species Blastomonas sp. 34TW. The sequence goes on along the minus strand of NZ_JAPFGW010000004.1, from coordinate 211,603 downwards.
AATGTCGAGCCTTGCGTCGACAAGTTCGGCGGCACCATCGGCACGGTGCTGGGTGGTATCGACATGTGGATGCGCCAGCTGGGCATCGGCCTGCCGATCACGATGAAGCACGATCCCGACTACAAGCATATGGGCCGCGCCGATCTCTACCCGAAGATCGACTATCCCAAGCCCGATGGCGTCATCACGTTCGACCGGCTTTCCTCGGTGTTCCTGTCGAACACCAATCACGAAGAAGACCAGCCGGTCCACCTGCAGCTCAAGGATCCGAGCATCCCGGTCCAGGTCAACCTGCCATTGTATGACGAACCGGCGCAGCGGTACTGCCCGGCGGGCGTGTACGAGATTGTCGGGCAGGAAGAGGGCAATCCGCGCTTCCAGATCAACGCGCAGAACTGCGTCCATTGCAAGACCTGCGACATCAAGGAAATGAGCCAGAACATCAACTGGGTGGTGCCCGAAGGTGGCGGCGGCCCGAACTATCCGAACATGTGATCGACCGGAAACCTTCCCGGCTACGGGAGGCTTACAACCTGAAGGTCCCAAGTCCCGGTGCTGACCGAAACCGCCTATGCCAAGGTCAACCTTGCGCTGCACGTCCGGCGGCGGCGCGAGGATGGCTATCATGATCTTGAAAGCCTGTTCGCCTTTGTCGATCGCGGGGATGCGTTGAGCGCCGCGCCCCGGTCGGACGGTGCCCTGTCGCTGACGATAAGCGGGCCATTCGCGCATGGCCTCGATAGCGGCGATAACAATCTGGTGCTCCGCGCTGCTTCAGCACTTCGGCAAAGCGCGCCCTTCGGACAATTTGGAGCAGACCTTCATCTCACCAAGAACCTCCCCGTCGCCTCCGGGATCGGCGGAGGCTCAGCCGATGCCGCCGCCGCGCTGCGCCTGCTCAATCGCCTGTGGGGATGCGCCCTGACCGACCGCGAACTCTGCGCGATCGGCGAGACGTTCGGCTCCGATATCCCCGCCTGCGTGATCAGCCAGAGCCTGCGCGTCGAGGGCAGGGGCGAAGCACTGGCGCCGCTCAGCCTGCAGGGCCTCTCGGGCATGCCGATCCTGCTCGTCAATCCTGGCATTCCGCTCGGCACCGCGCCGGTGTTCCAGGGCTGGGATCAGGTCGATCGAGGCCCGCTCGATACGTCCAGTCTTGAGGCCGTCATTGCAGCCGGGCGCAATGACCTCGAAGGCCCCGCGCGTATGCTCGTACCCGAAATCGCAGACGTGCTCGAACGGCTGCGCTCGACGCCCGGCGTCACCTTGTCGCGCATGTCGGGCAGCGGCGCGACCTGCTTTGCACTGTTCGATTCGCCAGAAGCTTGCACTACAGCCGAACAGGCTCTGGCGGCCGATCAGCCGACCTGGTGGCTGATGTCAGGAATGCTGCGATGAACGGCTTTCAACCCTATGAAATCATTGCCTCGAAACCGGGATCGATGGGCGAGAACATCGTCATCATTGCCGACCATGCGAGCAACCATGTCCCCGAAGGCATCGACTTAGGCGTCGCGCCGGACGTCATGACGCAGCATGTTGCGATCGATATCGGCGTGGCCGAAGTCACCCGAGCGCTGTGCGAGCCGATCGGCTGCGGCGCGGTGCTGGCGCGCGTCTCGCGGCTTGTGATCGATTTCAACCGCGAGGAGGATGCGCCCGGCCTCATTCCGCTGACCAGCGACGGCATCGCCATTCCGGGCAATGCCGATGCCGATCCCGAAACGCGGCTCGCGGCCTATTACCGGCCCTATCATGACGCCGTGGCGGCCATGCTCGCCAGTGTGTCGAATCCCTTCATCCTGTCGCTGCACAGCTTCACCCCGCAGCTCGCCACGCGCCCTGAAGAGGCAAGGCCTTGGGATATAGGGATTTTGTACAATCGCGATGATCGCGCGGCGCGCATCGCCCTGCCGCTGCTGGCCGAGACAGGGCTCAATGTCGGCGACCAGCTGCCCTATGCCGGCACGCTGCTCAATGCGACAATGAACCGCCATGCCGAAGAACCGGGCAGGCCCTATCTGGGCGTGGAAATGCGGCAGGACCATGTTTCCGACCCAAATGGCGCGGCCCGAATGGCGGAGATATTGGCCCCTGTAGTCCTCGCATGCCGCAATAGACTTGCGTAGCGCGCCCGATTTTGGAAAGAGCCCGGCCAGAGAAAGGCCCGATCATGACACATAATTTCGACAAGTCGAAGCTCCCCAGCCGCCACGTCTCCGTGGGACCGGAGCGCGCGCCGCATCGCAGCTATTATTATGCCATGGGCCTGACCGAGGAAGAGATTGCGCGGCCTTTCGTCGCGGTCGCCAGTGCGGGCAACGACAGCGCGCCGTGCAATACCACGCTCGATGCCCAGGCCGATGCTTGCCGCGAAGGGGTGAACGCTGCAGGCGGCATGCCGCGCCGGTTCAACACCATCACGGTGACCGACGGTATCGCCATGGGCCATCAGGGCATGAAGGGCTCGCTGGTCAGCCGCGAGGTCATCGCCGATTCGGTCGAGCTGTCGGTGCGCGGCCATTGCTATGACGCGCTGGTCGGCTTTGCAGGGTGCGACAAGTCGCTGCCCGGCATGATGATGGCAATGCTGCGGCTCAACGTCCCTTCGATCTTCGTCTACGGCGGCTCGATCCTGCCCGGCCATTATGACGGCCGCGACGTGACGGTGAAGGACGTGTTCGAGATGGTCGGCCAGCATGCGGCGGGCAATTGTCCGCTCAAGGACCTGATCGCGCTCGAAAAGGTCGCGTGCCCGGGCCATGGGGCGTGCGGCGGCCAATATACCGCCAACACCATGGCGTGTGTCGGCGAAGCGATTGGCCTCTCGCTCCCCAACAGCAACATGATGCCCGCACCCTATGAGAGCCGCGCCGAAATCGCGGTCGCGGCGGGACGCCAGGTGATGGAACTGCTTGCACGCAACTTGAGGCCGCGTGACATCTGTACGCGTGAAGCCTTTGAAAATGCAGCGCGGGTTGTTGCTGCGACCGGCGGTTCTACGAATGCGGGGCTTCATCTTCCTGCCATGGCGAGCGAGGCAGGGATCGATTTCGACCTGTTCGACGTCGCCGAAATCTTCAAGACCACGCCTTATATCGCCGACCTGCAACCCGGCGGCCGCTATGTCGCGCGCGACATGTACGAGGCGGGCGGCGTCTACATGCTGATGAAGACGCTGCTGGAGAATGGCCTGCTGCACGACGATTGCATGACGGTCACCGGCAAGACGCTGGGCGAGAATATCGATCAGGTTACCTGGAACCCCGACCAGAAAGTCATCTACGACGTGAAGGCGCCGTTAAGCCCCACCGGAGGCGTCGTTGGCCTCAAGGGTTCGCTCGCGCCCGATGGCGCCATCGTCAAGGTGGCAGGCATGGCGCGGCTGCAATTCACTGGCCCCGCCCAGGTGTTCGATTGCGAGGAAGAGTGCTTCGCTGCGGTCGAGGCGCGCCAGATTCGCGAAGGATCGGTCATCGTCATCCGCTATGAAGGGCCCAAGGGCGGACCCGGCATGCGCGAGATGCTGTCGACCACCGCCGCGCTCTATGGGCAGGGCATGGGCGAGAGCGTTGCGCTGATCACCGATGGACGTTTTTCCGGCGCGACGCGCGGCTTCTGCATCGGCCATGTCGGACCCGAAGCGGCCGATTGCGGTCCGATTGCGCTGGTCGAGGATGGCGACATCATCTCGATCGACGCCGAAGCCGGCACGATCGACCTGCATGTCGACGAGGCCGTGCTGGCCGAGCGCCGCAAGGCGTGGCAGCCGCGCACCAACGACTATCAGGCGGGTGCCTTGTGGCGCTATGCCCAGAATGTGGGCCCGGCGAGCAAGGGTGCGGTAACGCATCCGGGAGCCAAGGCGGAACGCCATGTCTATGCGGATATCTGAGACGCTGGTCGTTTCCGCTGCACTGGCGATGCTGGCGGGATGCTCCGGGGAGACCAAACCTGATCCGCTGGCAGAGGCCGACGATAGCCGCGTCGCCTGCGCGCTCGGAAGCGATACCGAATTTGCCGAGAAATGCGATGTCGAGCGCGTGCAGAGCGGCGACAAGCGCGAGCTGGTGCTGCGGCACCCCGATGGCGGTTTCCGCAGGTTCGAGATCGTGACGGACGGTCGTGGCCTGATCGCGGCCGACGGTGCCGAGCAGGCGGTGGTGACGCCGCTCGCCGATGGCCGCATCCAGCTTTCGGTCGGCGATGACCGCTATCGCATCCCCGCGACGATCAAGCCTGGCGCAGGCGGTGGCTGATCGCGGATCAGCCGTGCTGACGGTCGCCGAGATGGTCGCGGCCGAACAGGCGATCTTCGACACCGGCGTCTCGGTCGATGCGCTGATGCAGCGTGCGGGCGAGGGCGCGGGCCAGATGATCTGGCGGATCGGCGGCACGGCGCCCACGCTCGTGCTGTGCGGTCCTGGAAATAACGGCGGCGATGGCTATGTAATCGCAGATTTTTTGTGCAGGAAAGGCGTGCCGGTAACCGTTGCCGCATTGTCCGGACCGCGCACCGACGCCGCGCGCAATGCGCGGGCGCGCTTTGGAGGCGAGGTCGTGAGGTTCGATGAAGCCGAACCCGCTGCGCAGGTCGTCGATTGCCTGTTCGGCAGCGGCCTGACGCGCCCGCTCGACGGCGCCGTCTGGCATCGCTTTGCGGAGTTGGTCGGCCAGGCGCGGCGCAGCTTTGCGATTGATCTGCCCAGCGGGGCGGATGCCGACCGCGCGGTCTGGCTCAACGAACCGCTGCGCTTCGACCATGTGCTGGCGCTGGGGGCTTGGAAATACGCCCATCTGCTCGAGCCGGTGGCGAGCGATTGCGGCGCGCTCAGCCTGATCGAGATCGGGGTCGATACCGAGGCGGCCAAGGTCCGCAGGATCGCCCGGCCCGCGATCGCCGCGCCCGATGCGCGTTCGCACAAGTACCGCCGCGGGCTGGTGGCGGTGCTGGTCGGCGAGATGCCCGGGGCTGCGCTGCTGGCGGCCCGCGCGGCGCAAGGGGCGGGGGCTGGCTATGTCAAGCTGATCGGGGCGGGCGATCCGCCGCCACAGCTTCCTGCCGATATCGTCTGGCAGCAGGCAGACGGCTCGGGCGCGGTTGCCGAGGCGCTGCAGGATCCCCGCATCGGCACGGTTGTTGTCGGGCCGGGCCTGGGGCGGGGCGATCAGGCGATTGCGCTTCTGGAAACTGCGCTGAGCTGTCCGCACCCGCTGATTATCGATGCCGATGCGCTGCACCTGCTGCCTGCGCAATTCCCGCAGATGACGGGGCGCGGCGCGCCGGTGCTGCTGACCCCACACCAGGGCGAGTTCGAGGCGCTGGAGGGTGTGACAGACAGCGATGCGATGAACAAGGTCGCTCGAACAGCCGCGCTTGCTGAAACGCTGGATGCATTCGTACTCTACAAGGGCGCAGATACCGTGATCGCTGCCCCCGATGGCCGCGCGGTGATTGCCGATCGGCGCTGTTCGTGGCTATCGGTCGCCGGCACGGGCGACGTGCTTGCCGGCTGCCTGGCGGCGCGGCTCGCGGGGCATGCCCAGCCGTTCGATGCCATGACCGAGGCAGCCTGGCTGCAGGACTTCGCTGCCCGGATCGTCGGACCGGCGTTCAGCGCGCTGGAGCTTGCCACGGCCCTGCGCCAAGCCCTGGAGGCCTGTCTTGAGCGATGACCTTATTGTCCGCATCGCGGCGCGCGGCGATGGCGTCACCGCTTCGGGCCTCCATGTCGCCGGGGCAGCCCCGGGGGACGCCCTTGCCAGCGATGGGAGCATCGTGCCCGGTCCGCATCATGCCGTGCCGCCATGCCCGCATTTCGGGACGTGCGGCGGGTGCCAGTTGCAGCATGTTGACGATACCGCGCTTGCCGATTTCGTCCGCGACCGTGTCACGGGGCCTCTCGCTGCCAAGCAGATCGTCGCGCGCGACGTTCGACCGGTGCACCTCTCGCCCCCGCGCAGCCGCAGGCGAGCCTCATTGCGCTATGTGCGCAAGGGCGGGCAGGTCACGCTGGGCTTTGCGGGCCAAGGCAGCCACGATCTGGTCGACATCCGCAGCTGCGAGATCGTGACGCCAAGACTGCATGACGTCATGATGGCCGTGCGCGGCCTGATCGCGAAATGGCCGGAATCGCGGATTTCCGGCAGTGTCGAGCTGACCGAGATCGACCAGGGCGTCGATGTGCTGATCTCCGGGCTGGCACCAAAAGCGCTGGCGGAGCACGAGCTGCTCTCCGGCTTTGCCGAGGCGCAGGGGCTGGCGCGGCTGTCGATCGACCAGGGCTTCGGACCCGAGACGCAGTACGAGCCCGTGCCGGCCACGATCAGCTTCGGCGATATCGCGGTGCGCTTTCCGCAGGCAAGCTTCCTTCAGGCGACGCGCGATGGCGAGGCGGCGCTGGCCGCTGCTGCGCGCGAGGCGCTCGATGGTTGCCGGATGGTCGCCGACCTGTTCGCCGGGCTCGGCAGTTTTGCCTTCCATCTGGTCGCGCCGGGCCGCCGCCTTTATGCCGCCGAGGCGTCGCGCGATGCCATCCTGGCGCTCAAGGCTGCTGCCGATGCGCGCCAGCTGCCATTATTCACCGAACATCGCGACCTGTTCCGCAATCCCGTCCAGCGCGACATGCTCGACCGGCTCGATGGGTTGGTACTCGATCCACCGCGCGCAGGGGCGGAGGAACAGGTGCGCGCCATCGCGGGATCGTCGATCAAGCGCGTCTGCTATGTCAGCTGCAACCCGGCGACCTTCGCGCGGGATGCCCGCATGCTGTGCGACGCCGGTTTCGTGCTCGATACCTTGTGGCCGGTGGGTCAGTTCCGCTGGTCGACGCATGTCGAGCTGGCCAGCCTGTTCGTCCGTCAGCCCTGAGCGCTCCATACGACGCCATCGCGCGGTCGGGTGTCAACGCGAAGCTCGAAGACGTCGGGGCGGGAATAGTGGCCGTCGGTATCAAGCGCGGCGAGATCCTGACCGATGCTGGCCATGTCCAGATCGGCAATCAGCGTCTCGGCTCCCGATCCTGCCTTGGCCAGCACCGTGGCATCGGGCGCAATGATCATGCTGCCGCCAAGCTGCAATTGCCCCTCGGGCATCGCCTCGATCAGCGCACGCGCGGCCTTGCGGGCCTCGGCGTCAAGGTGGCAGAGATCGAGGCCCAGCACCACATCGTCGCGGCTTTGCACGGTGCCCGCGGCCAGCACGAAACAACGGCCTTCAAAGGCATAGTGGCGCGAGGCAATGCCATAGGTCTCGCGCACCGTCGGCCAGGCGGCGATATGCACGGCCTCGCCCTGGTTGTGCATCGCCGCGCGTACAAGCGGCATCCAGTGTTCCCAGCAGATGAGGCTCCCGACTTGGCCGAACGGAGCGCCGTGGGTGCTGAGCGTCGAGCCATCGCCGCGTGCCCAGATCAGCCGTTCGCCATGGGTCGGCACGAGCTTTCGGTGGATCAGCGGCGGCTGGCCGGGGCGTAGCAGCAGCTGGCAGTTATAGAGGCTGGACCGCACGCGCTCGTGCGCGCCGATGCTGATCAGCGCGCCCGATCGATCGACCAGGTCCTGCACCGGAGCGAAACGCGGATCGCCGATGCGGATTGCCTCTTCCAGCAGCACGGCATGCAGCGCGCGCGTGCCCGGATGGTCCCAGAGCGCCGCGCCCGATGCCTCATCAAGCCAGAGCGGATAGCCGCCCAGAAAGGTCTCGCCAAAGGCTATGATTTGCGCGCCCTGATCGAGCGCGGGTTCGATCAGACCGGGCAGCGCGGCCAGGCCCTGAGTGACCGAGAGCGGGATCGGTGCGGCCTGGACGACCGCCGCACGGATGCGGCGCGGATCAGCCATGCAGGTGGAGGTCGAAGATCGGGATCGCGGCGTGGAAGATCAGCACCATCAGGCACAGGCTCGACGAGGCGAACAGCAGGAAGCGGATGGCGACGCGGTTGACCGTGGCCTGGACCAGGCTGTGCGCGATGCGCAAAGCGACATACAGCCATGCAACCGCGACGTTGATCCCTTCGCCATGGCCGATAATCGCCAGCACGATACACACTGCATAAAAGATTGTCGGTTCGTCGAGCAGGTGATTGTAATTATGGGCTTTCCACTGGACCGGCTGCGGCAGGACAGCATCGAGATCCTTGCCCGTGCCGCCCTTCAGATTGGCGACATCGATCTTGGCCTGCTGCATCGCCGGAATGCGGGTGACGTACATCCATGCCCACATGACCATGGTCCATGCGAGAAGGATGACGACGGGCTGCAAAATGGCCTGGGTCATAGGGGCAATCCTCTCAAAGCGTAGCGAGCAGCGCGCGGACCGCGAGCACGATCAGGCAGAAGGTCGAGGCGAGGAAAAGCAGGAAACGGGTCTGCACCTTGTTGACCGTGGCCTGCCAGATGCTGTGCACGATGCGGATCAGGGTGTAGCCCCAGGCGAGCGCGACATTGATGCCATCGGTGCCTGCGCCGGCGATCGCCGCGATCGCGATGGTGGCATAAAAGATGGTCGGCTGCTCCATCAGATGCGCGTAATTGTGTGATTTCCACGCGGCTTGGGGCGGCAGCATCGGATCGAGATCGCTGCCCCGTCCGCCCACGGCCTTGGAAATATCCACGCCCAGCTTCCTGGCGTTGGGAAGCCGCGCACCTGCCATCCAGAACAGCATGACGAGCGACCAGAGCACCAGCACGGCGGCTGGCGTCAGAACATTGGCAGACATGAAGCAGTTCCTCCCCCGCTTTACGGAGGAGGAAATTGCGGCAGCATTATTAGATTGTCAATCGCAACCGATCGGCGCGATCAGCGGTTGATGCTGACCACATTGTCGGCGCGCCAGTGCGGGCGCGCCTCGCCGGTGTACATCGACTGCATCGGCTCGTCGGCGACAGTGTAATGCTCGCTCGTGCCGAAGCCGTTGAAGCCGGTGCGCATCGCGGCGCCATAGGCACCGATCATGCCGATCTCGATATAGTCGCCGGCCTTGATGTCCGCAGGCAGCGGGAAGGGGCCAGCCATATAATCGATATCGTCGCAGGTCGGACCGAAAAAGCTGAAATCGGCATTGTCGTCGCTGCGCTGGGTGCCGAGATAGCGGACCGGGAAGCGCCAGCCGATATGCGCGGCATCGAACAGCGCGCCATAGGCGCCATCGTTGATATACAGTTCCTCGCCGCGGCGACGATCGACGCGCACGATGATCGAATTATACTCGGCGCACAGCGCGCGACCCGGCTCGCACCACAGTTCCGCCGAGTAGCTGATCGGCAGGCTTTCGAAGGTGCGTTCGATGATCGCGAAATAGTCTTCGAGCGGCGGGGGCTGCATGCCCGGATAGGCGGAGGGGAAGCCGCCACCTACATCGATGACGTCGACGGTGACCGAGGCGTCGACGATCGCCGCGCGGACCCGGTCGAGCGCCTGCACATATGCGTGCGGGCTCATTGCCTGGCTGCCGACATGGAAGCAGATGCCCAGGCTGTCCGCCGCCTGGCGGGTCGCCATCAGCAGTTCGCGTGCATCGATCAGTTCGGTGCCGAACTTGGATGCGAGGCTGAGCTCCGAATGCTCGGACGAGACGCGCAGGCGCACGCACAGCGTCAGATCGTCGGGCGCGCCAGTGGCGGCGACAATCTTGTCGAGCTCTTCGCGGCTGTCGAGCGAGAACACGCGCACGCCGTGCAGGTGATAGGCCTCGGCGATCGCTTCGGGGGTCTTGACCGGGTGCATGAAGCACAGGGTCGCATCCGGCAGCGTTGCCGCGACCAGCCGCACCTCGGCGATCGAGGCGACGTCATAATGCGTGATCCCCGCGTTCCACAGCACGCGCAGCAGATCGGGCGACGGATTCGCCTTGACCGCATAGAGCGACTTGCCAGGAAAGCGATCAACGAAGAAACGCGCCGCGCGGGTGGCCGCTTGCGGACGGTTCAGCGTAACCGGCTGTGCCGGGTTCAGAGCCTGAATCAGCTCCAGCGCATCAAGATATTCGTGCAACTCAAGGGACCCCCAAAAAAACAGTCAAACAACAAGGCTGCCTTGCGGTTATTGGAAGTCCCCCTGGGGCAGCGGACCGCCGAAATAGGGTCCGCAGCCCCCAGTGTAAAGAAAAAAATTGCTACCGAAATCCTAACCCAGCCGGTCGCGGAACGTCTCGTAACCGAACGAGGCGATCTCGCGCAGGCTGTCGTCATCGCTGTTCCACAGCCAGATAGATGGCAGTGGTACGCCATTGAAAGTATTGGTTTTTACCATCGAATAATGCGCCTGGTCGAGGAACGCGAAGCGCTGGCCCGGCTCGAGGGGGACGGGCAGGCCATAGTCGCCGATAATGTCTCCGGCGAGGCATGAGGGGCCGCCCAGCCGTATCGGCTCCGCGTCGGACCGTTCGCCCAGCATCGCCGGGCGATAGGGTGCCTCGATCACGTCGGGCATGTGGCAGGTGGCCGAGATGTCGGTGATTCCCACCTTCATGCCGTTGTCGAAAACATCGAGCAATTCGCCGACGAGGATGCCCGCATCGAGCGCGACCGCCTCGCCGGGTTCGAGATAGATGTCGCAACCGGTGCGCGCCTTGACCGCGATCAGGAACTCGACCAGCTCGTCGCGCTGGTAGTCGGCGCGCGTAATATGGTGCCCGCCACCAAAGTTCAGCCATTTCAGCTGGTTGAAATAAGGTTCGAGCAGCGGTTCTAGCTTGGCCCAGATCTGCTGCAGCGGCACCAGGTCTTGCTCGCACAGCGAGTGGAAATGGATTCCTGACACGCCTTCGAGATGCTCGGAGCGGAGCTGGTCGACCGGATGGCCCAGGCGGCTGTGCGGCTGGCTGGGGTCGTATTTCTCGGTCTCGCCGAGCGGCAGCGCGGGGTTGATGCGCAGGCCGATGTCGAAGCTCTGGCCCGCCGCGCGCGCCTCCTCGATCAGCGGGGCGAATCGCGCGATCTGGCCGGGGCTGTTGAAGATGACATGATCGGAGAGCTTGAGGATCTCGCGCAGGTCCTCGGCCTTGTAACCCGCGCAATAGGTCGCGATCTCGCCATGATAATGGTGCGAGGCGAGCTTCGCCTCCCACAGACCTGACGAGCAGGTGCCGTCGAGATAGTCGCTGACCACGTCGCCCAATTGCCAGAACGAGAACGCCTTGAGCGCAGCGAGCATCTTGATACCCGCCCGGTCGCGCACATCAGCAAGCACCGCCAGATTGCGCCGCACCGCCGCCTCATCCACCACAAAGGCGGGCGAGGGCACGCGGTTCAGGTCGAAATGCCAAAAGGCTCCGGGATCGCCGGCCTTGGTTTCCATTGAATATCTCCCCCTCTCCCCTTGAGGGGAGAGGGCCGGGGAGAGGGGAACACGCTCTCCAGGTGGTCAGACGATCGGGAGGCCGCATGCCCCCCTCCCAACCCTCCCCCCTGAAGGGGAGAGGGCATTAAGGTGCATCAAAACGCCAACGGCGCGCCCAGTTCCTTGACCTGCCAGGGCAGGCCGTGCTGGTTGAGCATGTCCATGAACGGATCGGGATCGAACTGTTCCATGTTGAACACGCCTTCGCCCTTCCACGCGCCGGTGAGGATCATCGCTGCGCCGATCATCGCGGGGACGCCGGTGGTATAGCTCACCGCCTGGTTGCCGGTTTCGGCATAGGCGTCCTCGTGGTCGCAGATATTGTAGACATAGACCGTCTTCTGCTCGCCGTCCTTCACGCCGGTGGCGATGTCGCCGATATTGGTCTTGCCCTTGGTCGTCTCGCCCAGCGAAGCGGGTTCGGGCAGCACGGCTTTCAGGAACTGCAACGGGATGATCTCGCGGCCTTCGTACATCACCGGGTCGATCCGGGTCATGCCGACATTCTGCAGCACTTCCAGATGCTTGAGATAGGCATCTCCAAAGGTCATCCAGAAGCGGATGCGCTTGATCTCGGGATAGTGCTTGGCGAGCGATTCCAGTTCCTCATGGTACATGAGGTACATGTTCTTTTCACCCACGCCTTCGAAATCGAAAACCTGCTTGTGGCTGAGCGCCGGGCCTTCGACCCATTCGCCATCCGCCCAGTGGCGCGACGGCGCGGTCACTTCGCGGATGTTGATCTCGGGATTGAAATTGGTGGCGAAATGCTGGCCATGGTCGCCGCCATTGCAGTCGAGAATATCGAGCGTGTCGATCCGGTCGAGCAGATGCTTCTTGATATAGCTCGCGAACACGCTAGTGACCCCGGGGTCGAAGCCGGAACCGAGCAGCGCCATCAGGCCAGCATCCTTGAAGCGGTCGTGATACGCCCATTGCCAGCCATATTCGAACTTCGCCTCGTCGCGCGGTTCGTAATTGGCAGTGTCCATATAGTGCACGCCGGTCTTCAGGCACGCATCCATGATGGCAAGGTCCTGATAGGGCAGGGCGAGATTGCAGACCAGATCAGGCTTCACCTTCTCGATCAGCGCTGCGGTCGCCTCGACATCGTCGGCATCCACCTCGGCCGTCGCGATCTTCACGCCGGTGCGCTTCAGCACCGATTCGGCGATCGCGTCGCATTTGGCGATGCGGCGGCTCGCCAGCGTGATCTCGCTGAAAATGCCGGTGTTCATCGCCATCTTGTGCACCGCGACCGAACCTACGCCGCCCGCACCGATCACCAGAATCTTGCCCAAAGTCCGTTTTCCCTTATTGCTGGAATTGCTGTCAGCGGGTGCATATAGAGGCTCTGCATGACAGAACCAAGTGATCCCCTATCCCCGGACCGCAAACCGAGCCGCGAAGGCATCGAGCGCGCCGCGAAGAAGATTTCCGCGATCCTGCCGCCGACGCCTCTGATGCCGTTGAAGCATGAGGGAATGACCCTCTGGTGCAAGGCCGAATGCCTGCAGCCAATCGGCGCGTTCAAGATTCGCGGCGCTTGGCATCGTCTGTCCGACCTCAGCGAAGACGAGCGCGCGCGCGGCGTTGTCGCCTTTTCCAGCGGCAACCATGCGCAGGGTGTCGCCTGGGCAGCCAAGCGACTTGGGATCAGGGCGACGATCGTCATGCCTGCCGATGCCCCTTCGCGGAAGATCGAATCGACCCGGGGCTATGGCGCCGAAGTCATCACCTATGACCGGCGCGCCGAGGATCGCGTCGCCATTGCCAATCGCATCGCCAGCGAAACCGGCGCGGTCGTGGTGCCCAGCTTTGACGATCCGTGGATTATCGAAGGGCAGGGCAGTACCGGGCTGGAAGCGCTGGTGCAGATCATTGCGCAGGCAGGGATCAATCCGCACCGCGTCGTCTCGTGCTGCGGCGGCGGCGGCCTTTCCGCCGGGATTGCGCTCGCCATGCCCGGCGCGAAGATGACGATCGTGGAGCCCGATGGCTGGGACGATATGGGCCAGTCTTTGCGCAAGGGAAAGATCGTGCCTGTGCCCGCCGATGCCCCGAACACGGTGTGCGATGCGCTGCAGACTCCGGTGGTCTCGCCGCTGACCTTCGAGATATTGAAGGAACGCAAGGCCGAGGCGGTGAGCGTTTCGGACGAAGAGGTGTTCCGCGCGATGCGCCATGCGCATGAGCGGCTGCGGCTGGTGCTCGAGCCGGGCGGCGCGGTGGCACTCGCAGCGGTACTCGCCGGCAAGGTCGAGGTCGACGATCGCACGCTGATCATCCTGTCGGGCGGCAATGTCGATCCGGCGCTCTTTTCGCGGGCCTTGGCCTCGTGAGCGCGCATTGACCCCCGCCAGCCTCGAACGCCGCGCCGATCTGCAGGCCGCGCTGCTGCGGGTGGCGCAGCAGGACCGTGACGCACTGCGCACGGTCTATGCGATGACGTCGGCGAAACTGCACGGCGTTTGCCTCCGTATCTGCATCGACAGGGGCGCGGCGGAGGACGTATTGCAGAACGTGTATCTGAAGGTGTGGCAGCGTGCCGGGTCGTTCGATCCGGCCAAGGCGAGCGCGATCGCCTGGCTGTGCGCCATCGCACGGAACGCCGCGATCGACTGGCGTAGAAGCCAGCGTTATGAGGACCCGCTGCCTGCCGATCTCGCCGAGACATTGGTCGACGACGATGCCGATCCCTCGGCGGCGCTGTCGCAGGACAGCGAGCGCGCGCAGATCTTCCGCTGTCTGGGCGAGCTGGAACCGGCGCGGGCCAGCGCGATCAAGGCGGGATTTTATCAGGGCCTCAGCTATCCAGAGATTGCCGAGGCGATGGACAAGCCGGTGGGCACCGTGAAAAGCTGGATTCGCCGGGGATTGATGCAGTTGAAGGAGTGCCTGTCGCGTGAGCAGTGATGCCATGCCCGACCGGTCTGCCATGGCCGCCGAACTCGCTCTGGGCCTGCTCGAAGGCGCCGAGCGGGCCGAAGCCCTGCGCCTGATGCTCGCTGATCCCGATTTTGCTGCCGAGGTCGAGGCCTGGCGCGCGCGGCTTGCTCCGCTTTACGATGGTTTTGCCGAGGTGCCTCCGCCTGATGGGCTGATGGAGCGGATCGACAGCCTGATCGATGCTGAGCAGGCGGCGGAACGACCCGCGCCTATGGTGGCTGCGCTTCCGGTCAGGACGGGCGGCAACGGCTGGAAGATGGCGACCTTCGCCGTCTCCGCTGTCGCAGCGGTTCTGGCGCTGGCCCTGGTGCTGCCTGGCCCTGCGGTCAAGCAGACGCCGCCTGCCAATCCCGACATGGCGGTGGCGCAGCTCACCGGCCCGATCGAGGGGCTGCTGCTCACCGCGCGCTATGACAGCCGCACGTCGGAAATGCTGGTGCGCGTCGAGGGCATGCCGGTCACCGATACCGAGCCCGAGCTGTGGATCGTGCCTGCGGACGGTCAGCCGCGCCGTCTGGGCCGCCTGATGCGCGGCGGCGTCACGCGCATCGAGATCCCCGAAGGGCACCGCAAGTTCATCGATCCGTTGAGCAACCTTATCCTGACGATGGAGCCCAAGGTGTTGCCCGATCCGGACAAGCCCAGCGCACCAACGGTGGCGCAGGGGCGCCTGCAGCGGATCTGATCGCGCTTACCGACAATCATCTCCATTCGTCATGCCCGCGAACGCGGGAATCCCGCTTTCCAGCTAAAGTTCGAGCAGAAGCGGGACCGCCGCCTTCGCGGGGGTGACGGTGGTGATGGGCGGTGCGCGATTCCGCCAAATCCACTTTTGTTAATCTCTGCCGCATCCGTCAACGAAACCTCTCCGTAGCTGCCCCCGTATCCAGGCGTCCCCATGAGGATACGGAAAAATGACGGAGAAACAGATGCTCAAGACTCTTGCCCCCAGCCTGCTTGCCGCCACAGCCGCTGCGACTCTCGCACTCGCCGGCCCTGCCATCGCAAACCACCACAAGAGCGGTGAAGGCCATTCGATGGTCGGCGGCGCCGCGATGTATCCCGCCAAGAACATCGTCGAGAACGCCAGCGCTGCGCCGAACCTCAAGACGCTGGTCGCGGCGGTCAAGGCTGCTGGCCTGGTCGACACGCTCGCTTCGCCCGGACCGTTCACCGTGTTCGCGCCTACGGATGCCGCGTTCGCCAAGCTGCCCGCCGGTACGGTAGAAACGCTGGTGAAGCCCGAGAACAAGGCGACGCTGACCAGCATCCTCACCTATCATGTCGTCGCCGGCAAGGTGACCGCCGCCGATGTCGTCGCGCTCATCAAGAAGGGCGGTGGCAAGGCCCAGATCAAGACCGTGCAGGGTGGAACCTTCACAGCCTCGCTGCAGGGTCAGAATGTCGTCCTGACCGATGCCAAGGGCGGCAAGTCGATCGTAACCCAGACCGATGTTATGCAGAGCAACGGTGTGGTGCACGTGATCGACACCGTGGTGATGCCGGGCTGATCCCCTCCATTTACCTGGCACATCACAGGCCCGCTGGTCCCCCCAGGCCAGCGGGCCCTTTGATTCTGCGGCCCCGGCGAATGTGACAGCCGCTGACGCGGTTCCGTCATGCACGGGTCACGCAACCGTCTTAGCGGCGCGATTGGAACGACCGTTCCACGCAACATGCAGCGAGGGAGATGGGCAGCATGGCCGGACCAGTGCGCAACACCAAGATCGTCGAAGCCGTCACGCAGTCGGGTACGACGACGAAGCAGGGGCTTCTCGACCGCGCCTTTGCCTTTGCCTTCAAGGGCCTGGTCTATGCCCAGATCTGGGAAGATCCGGTGGTCGACATGGAGGCGCTGCAGATCCAGCCCGACAGCCGCATCATCACGATCGCCTCGGGCGGGTGCAACGTCCTGTCCTACCTGGTAGCCGATCCCGCCCAGATCATCGCGGTGGACCTGAACACCGCGCATGTAGCATTGGGCAAGCTCAAGATCGCTGCGGCGAAGCATCTGCCGGATCATGCGCATTTCCACCGCTTCTTCGCCGAAGCGGACAGCAAGCAGAATATCCGCGTCTATAATCAGTATATCCGCCCGCATCTCGACGAGACCAGCCGCCGCTACTGGGAGGGCCGCGATCTTGCCGGACGCAGGCGCATCGGCGGGTTCGGCAGCGGCCTGTACAAGCGCGGTCTGCTCGGCGGTTTCATCGGCACCGCGCATCTGCTTGCCAGGCTGTACAAGATCGACCTGAAGCGCATGCTCGGCGCGCAGTCGCTCGAAGAGCAGCGCGCGATCTTCGAGCAGCATCTGGCGCCGGTCTTCGACAAGAAATTCATCCGCTGGTTGACCGATCAGCCGCCTGCCTTGTTCGGGCTCGGCATTCCGCCGGCGCAGTTCGATGCGCTCGCAGGCGATGAAAAGATGGCCGATGTGTTGCGCAAGCGGCTCGAGAAGCTCGCTTGCGATTTCGCAATCCGCGACAATTATTTCGCCTGGCAGGCGTTTGGACGTGGCTATGGCAAGGGTCCGGATCAGCCGCTGCCGCCCTATCTGCAGGCGCAGCATTACGAAGCGGTGCGCATGCGGGTTGGTCGCGTCAGCTTCGAGCATGCCAATTTCGTCGAGCGGTTGCAGGCGAGCGAGGATGCCAGCCTCGACCGCTACATCCTGCTCGATGCGCAGGACTGGATGAGCGATCAGCAGCTTACCGCGCTGTGGACCGAGATCACGCGGACTGCCCGGCCTGGCGCGCGCGTGCTGTTCCGCACCGCTGCCGAGCCGAGCCTGCTGCCGGGTCGCATCCCCGACGAACTGCTGGCCCGCTGGGACTATCGCGCCGAGGAATCGCTCGGCTTCACCGCGCGCGACCGGTCCTCGATCTATGGCGGGGTGCACCTCTATGTCCTCAAATGAGGCGAGAGCGGCTGCGCGCAGCCATGCCGAGGCGATGGACGCGATCTACCGGACGCAGCGGCATATCTATGATCTGACGCGCAAATATTATCTGCTGGGGCGAGACCGGCTGATTTCCGATCTGGCGCCGCCGTCCGGCGGCACGGTACTGGAACTGGGTTGCGGTACCGCGCGCAACCTGATCGTGGCGGCCAGGCGCTATCCCAATGCACGTTTCTTCGGCTTCGACATTTCCGAAGCGATGCTGGAGGCCGCGCGCGAGTCGGTGCGCAAGGCGGGGCTCGAAGGGCGGATTTTCCTGACGCGCGGCGACGCCACCGCGTTCAGCGCGCAGCACCTGTTCGGGCTTTCGGGCTTCGACCGTGTGTTCTGTTCCTACACCCTGTCGATGATCCCGGGCTGGGAGCGGGCCATTGCTGCCGCAGCGGGATCGCTCGCTCCGGGTGGTCGGATGCACATTGTCGATTTCGGCACGCAGGACGAGTTGCCGCGCTGGTTCGCCAAAGGTCTGCATGTGTGGCTGGCGCGCTTTCATGTGACGCCGAGGCGCGATCTCGGGCCTGTCGCACACCGAATTGCCGAGGACGCGGGGCTGGCGATCGACCACCGCCCGCTCTATCGCGGCTATGCGCAATATGCGGTGATCGGGGGCTAGGTCGTTTTCCGGCAAAAGCCGGAATTCAGGAGCGGCTTGGCGTGATCTCGCTACTGGGCTCCGGCTTTCGCCGGAGAACATTCAGGTAATGAATGCCCTCAGTGCTTCCACCGTATCCGCCTCGGCCGCTGGTTTGTCTCGCCGCAGCCGCGCGATCCGGGGAAAGCGCATCGCTATTCCCGACTTGTGCCGTTTCGATTCATGGATCGAGTCGAACGCGACCTCGAGCACCAGCGACTTTTCGACCTCGCGCACCGGGCCGAAGCGATTGACCGTGTTCTGCCGGACGAACTTGTCGAGCCACTTCAATTCGCTGTCCGAGAAGCCCGAATAGGCCTTGCCGACCGGCACCAACTCGCCCTCGTCGTTCCAGCAGCCAAATGTATAGTCGCTGTAGAAGCTCGATCGCTTGCCGCTGCCACGCTGGGCATACATCATCACGCAATCGGCGGTGAGCGGATCGCGCTTCCACTTGTACCACAGCCCGACGCGGCGGCCCGGCACATAGAGGCTGTCGCGCCGCTTGAGCATCACGCCCTCGATCGCGGCATCGCGCGCGCCGTCGCGGATGCGACCGAGTTCGGCAAAATCGGCTGCTTCGATGACCTGTGACAGGTCGAACCGGTCGGCAGGCAGGGCAGGCATTTTTGCTTCCAGCCGCGCGCGACGGACAGACCAGGGCTGGGTGCGCAGGTCCTCGCGCCCGTCGATCAGCAGATCGTAGAGCCGCACGAACGCCGGCGCTTCGGAGAGCATCTTCGCCGAGACGGTCTTGCGACCCAGGCGCTGCTGCAGCGCATTGAAGCTCGCCGCCTCGCCCATCTGCGCCTCGCCGCGCACCAGCAATTCGCCATCGAACACGCCCTCGACCGGCATGTGCTGGGCGATGTCCGGGAAGGCGAGGGTGATGTCGTCGCCGCCGCGGCTGAACAGCTTCACCGCCTCGCCGATGCGCACGATCTGGATGCGGATACCGTCCCATTTCCATTCGGCGGCATAATCGGCGAGATCGACCGTGCCGTCCTCAAGCGGATGCGCGAGCATGAACGGGCGGAAATAGGGCGTGCCCTCGGGATCGGGGCGCGGGCCGCCTTCGCCCCAGGCAAACAGGCTGGCATAAGGCGGGGCGAGCGCATGCCACACTTCTTCGACCGCATCGACATCGAGCCCGAAGGCCTGTGCAAACGCCGTCTTGGCGAGCCGCGCGGAGATGCCCACGCGCATCGCGCCGGTGGCGAGCTTGATGAGCGCATAGCGGCCGTCGCTGTCCAATCGGTCCATATACTCGGCAAGCAGGGCAGGGGCCCGGGCGCGGCTGACGCTGGCGAAGGCATCGACCGCATCGGCAAGGCGCAGATCGTTGCTCGGCGTGCCCGTCTCGGGCCAGATCAGGGCCACCGTTTCTGCGGTATCACCGACGAAATCGCGGCTGAGGCGAAACAGCTCGGGATCGACGCGCTCCATCGCCATCGCACGCACCGCCGAGGCCTTGACCGCCGAGAAATCCGCTTCGCCGGTCAGCGCCGCGAGCGCCCAGCCGCGATCGGGATCGGGCGTGGCGCGCAGATAGTCCGCGATCAGCGCGACCTTGGCGTTGCGCGAGCGGGTATAGCCCAGCTGCGTCACGAGCGCGGCAAAGGCGCGCATCAGGCGTCGTCCTCGTCTTCGCGCCCGACCAGCGCCAGCGCGCGCGCCCTGATCTGGTGCAACTGGCACCAGCGCAGCAATGCCTCCTCGCGGCCATGCGTGACCCAGACCTCGCGCGGGGCGACATCGCGGATTGTCTGGGTCAGTTCGTCCCAGTCTGCATGGTCCGAGATGATCAGCGGCAGCTCGACCCCGCGTTGCCGGGCCCGCGCGCGCACGCGCATCCAGCCCGAGGCCATGGCGGTGACGGGATCGGGCAGCCGCCTGGACCAGCGATCGGCCAGTGCCGAGGGCGGGGCGAGGATGACCCGGCCCATCAGCTCGCTCTTGTCGGTTCCCGCGACGGGCCGCAACTCGCCCAGATCGATGCCGTGCTCGCCATAGAGCGCGCACATCTTTTCCAGCGCGCCATGCAGGTAAACCGGATCGTGGAAGCCCGCGTCGCGCAGCTCGGCGATCACCCGCTGCGCCTTGCCCAACGCATAAGCCCCGACCAGCACGCAGCCCTGCGGATTCGCCTCAAGCATGGCGAGCAGCTTGGCGATCTCGTCGGGTGTCGGCGGGTGACGGAAGACGGGCAGCCCGAAGGTCGCCTCAGTGATGAAGATATCGCAGGGCACCAGCTCGAACGGTGCGCAGCTGGGATCGGGCCGCCGCTTGAAATCCCCGGTCACGACCACGGTCTCGCCCTGATATTCGAGCCGGATCTGCGCCGATCCCAGCACATGGCCCGCAGGATGGAAAGACACGCTGACCCCGTTCAGGTCGACGGCATCGCCATAGCCGACCGCGTTCTCGCCCGTGTAGCGGCCGTAGCGCAGGTTGATGATGTCGAGCGTCTCGGGTGTCGCCCAGACCGCGTCATGCCCGCCGCGCGCATGGTCGGCATGGCCGTGGGTGATAAGCGCGCGGGGGACGGGTCGCGAGGGATCGATCCACGCATCGGCGGGCCGCACATAGATTCCATGGGGAAAGGGTTCGATCCAGTGCGGGGAAGCGGTCATCCGGGCGATATGGAGCCGCCCATGCGCCGGTTCAATCGCGCGCCGTCGCCTGGAAGTCGAAACTCACCGCAACCGGCCCCGCGATTTCGGCGGTGCTGGCATAATCGCCCTGGCCGACGCCGAAGCTGGTGCGGTCGATCGTCGCGCTGCCCTTGGCGCGCGCCTTGTCACCGTTGATATCAAGCGTGAAAGCAAGAGGCACCGATTTGGTTACCCCGCGCAGCGTCAGCGTGCCATCGGCGCGATAGCGGTTGCCGCCGACCGACCTGAACTTGCTCGCGCGATAGGTGGCGCGGGCGAACTTGCCGGTATCGAAAAAGTCGCTTCCCGTCAGCGTACCGTCGCGCTGGCCGTCGCCGGTATCTACCGAGCCTAGATCGATGCTGACATCTATCTTTGAACCATCGAGTGCTTCTGGCGAGAACAGGATGCTGGCGGTCCAGCGCGAGAAACGGCCGTCCACTGGCTCGCCGTTCCAGCGCGCGGAAAAACCGAGTCTGCCGCCACTGCCCACGACCCAGTTGCGCGGCTCGGCATTCGCCTCTTCCTCGGTCGCTTCCTCTTCGACCTCGGCCTTTTCGCTGTCAGGTGCCGCGGCCGGGGCAGCTTCCGGCGCCGGCGCCGCGACGGGCGCAGTCGCCGTGGCAGCGGGCCTGGCAGCTTGCGCTGCGCCCTTGGGATCGATCACCTTGCCCAGTACCACGGCGGCCAGCATCATCGCGGCGGCGGTGAGCACCGCACCGATCGCCTTGCCATGGCCGCCGGGCAGCATCCGCGCCAGGATCGGCGTGCCAAGCAGATACTGGTGCCTCAGCGCCCCTGCGACATGCAGCACGAGCAGCGCGATGGCGATATTGGGCATGAAATGGTGAAGGAATTCCGCCGGTTCGCTCCAGCTGGCGGGCACCGGCAGATGCGGCCAGGGGATCGAGCCGAACAGCAGCGTCTCGACCTTGATCTTCGAGGTCGAGACGATGACCCAGCCGGTTACCGGCGCGGCGATCATGAAAGCATAGAAACCGAAATGGACCAGTCCGGACAGCGTCATCGCCCATTTCGGCCCGGGCACCGGGGCAGGGCGCGGCGCGATGAAGCGCCAGCCGAGACGCAGGGCGCTGAGCAGCAGGATGGTGATGCCGACCGATTTGTGCAGCTGATAGCGCGCGAACAGATCGGGTCCGCGCGGCCCCTCGAGCGATTCGGCAAAGACGATCTGGAAGACGAGCGCCGCCGCGATCAGCCAGTGGAGAACGATGGCCCCAAGGCTATAGCGTTGCGGCGGCATCCGGTCAGGCGGCCTTGCGCAGTTCCAGCCGGTCCCAGATCTCGACCAGCGCGGCGGTGAGGTCGTGCATCATCGCCTCGTCATGGCTGGGGCCGGGGGTAAAACGCAGCCGCTCGGTGCCGCGCGGCACGGTCGGGAAATTGATCGGCTGCACGTACACGCCATATTCGGCGAGCAGCATGTCGCTGATCCGCTTGGCCTTGACCGGATCGCCGACCATCAGCGGCACGATATGCGTGGTGGTGTCCATCACCGGCAGTCCCGCATCGCGGAACAGCTGCTTGAGCGTCGCGGCGGCGGCCTGCTGGCCCTCGCGCTCCTCGCTCGACTGCTTGAGGTGCCGGACGCTCGCCAGCGCGCCGGCGACCAGCACTGGCGAAAGCGAGGTGGTGAAGATGAAGCCCGGCGCGTAGCTGCGGATGACGTCGATGATCTTCTGGTCGGCCGCGATATAGCCGCCCATCACGCCGAAGGCCTTGCCTAGCGTACCTTCGATGATCGTCAGCCGTGCGGCCGCCTCGTCGCGCTCCGAAATGCCGCCGCCATGCGCGCCGTACATGCCGACCGCGTGCACCTCGTCGAGATAGGTCAGCGCGTTGTACTTGTCCGCCAGGTCACAGATCGCATGGATCGGCGCGACATCGCCGTCCATCGAATAGACGCTTTCGAACGCGATCAGCTTGGGCACGTTCGGGTCTTCGGCGGCGAGCAGCTCTTCGAGATGCTCAACATCATTGTGGCGGAAGACGCGCTTTTCGCAGCCCGAATTGCGGATGCCCGCGATCATCGAGGCGTGGTTCAGCTCGTCGGAAAAGATGATGCAGCCCGGCAGGATGCGCGCCAGCGTCGAGAGCGTAGCGTCGTTCGAGACATAGCCTGAGGTGAACAGCAGCGCGCTGTCCTTGCCGTGCAGGCTGGCCAGCTCCTGCTCCAGCTCGATATGATAATGCGTGTTGCCGCCAATGTTGCGCGTGCCGCCCGAGCCGGCGCCGACATTGTGCAGCGCCTCTTCCATCGCGGAGATCACCTTGGGGTGCTGGCCCATCGCGAGATAATCGTTCGAGCACCACACGGTGATCGGCTTCGGGCCATTATGCCCGTGGAAGCACCGCGCGTTGGGATAGGCGCCCTTGTTGCGCAGGATGTCGATAAAGACCCGGTAACGGCCTTCGGCGTGCAGCCGGTCAATCGCCGCTTCGAAAATCTGGTCGTAGTTCACGCAGCCACCCTGGTCCTGACATATGATGTTGCAAGCCGTTGCGCCCAACCGTTTACGCGACCATCTGCGTGCGCATCTGCTGCCGTCTTCATAGCAACTAAATCCCGCAATTCCAGCGATAACGGCTCGCAACTGATGGGACAAAACGTCCTATATCGATCACCGGTTAAGCATTCGCTGTGACGGTACGCCAATGGAAAATCGGCGTCAGCTTGATCGTGCCGGTCGATCAAAGACTTTCGAACGATGCAAAGCCGCGCGCCTTCAGCGCAGGCTCATAGGCGGTGATCGCGGCGGCGGGGCCGGTCGCGACAAAGCGCAGGCCATTGCCCTCGAACCGCTGTTCACGCGTAAGCCAGGCGATGCGCCGCGCGATTCCATCGGCGCCGTGCACGAATTGGACAGGACGACCGAAAGCACGCGCCAATTCGTCCTGGACGAGCGGGAAATGGGTGCAGGCGAGAACGACAGTATCGATCGGCACGGCGCGCTCCTGCGAGGTGAGGCCCGCCACCGCCCGAGCAAATATTGCGGGATCTGGCACGTCGCCGCGCAGCTTCATCTCCGCCGCGCGCACCAGCTCGGGCGCGCCATAGCGCAGGATCGTGGCGTCGCTGGCAAATTCGCGCGCCAGATTGGTGACATAGGGCTGGCGTACCGTCGCCTCGGTGCCCAGCACGCCGATCACCCGGCCTGCTGAGATCTCGGACGCGGGCTTGATCGCGGGTACCGTCCCCACCACGGGCAGGTCGAGCGCGGCGCGCACCTGGGGCAGCGCAATGGTCGAGGCGGTGTTGCAGGCGATGGTGATCAGGCGCGGGCGATAGCGTTCGACCAGCCGTCCCAGCAGCGCGGGCACGCGCGCGCCGATCTCGGCCTCGGTCTTCTCGCCATAAGGCAGCCCGGCAAAATCGGCGGCATAAACGATCGGTGCATGGGGCAGCAGCTTGCGCGCGGCGTAGAGCACGGTCAGTCCGCCAACGCCGGAATCGAAGAATAGCAGCGGTGCCTTGGGATCGGTCTCGCTCGCGGGCGAAGGGGTTTGCGTCATGCGCCACGCTTAGCAGGGGCGCGAGAACGATCAACCACGCTTGCCAAAAACGTGCGCCAGCCTATCACGCATCGTGCGCGGATGATGCGCATCGGGACGGGACGAGAATGTGATGAGCGATCTAGCGGGCATGGCCGTGGCGACCCTGGGCGGGCTGATGCTGATGGGCTATCTGCTGGGCTCGATCCCGTTCGGCATCATCCTGACAAGGCTGGCGGGCGCCGGCGATCTGCGCAGCATCGGATCGGGCAATATCGGCGCGACCAACGTGCTGCGCACCGGGCGCAAGGGGCTCGCGGCGGCAACCCTGTTGTTCGATCTGGGCAAAGGCGCGCTGGCAATCGCGATTGCCGAGGCGGTCGCGCCGGGCAGCGGGCCGATTGCCGGATTGGGTGCGTTCCTGGGTCATTTATATCCGATCTGGCTCAAGTTTGCCGGTGGCAAGGGGGTTGCGACCTTGCTTGGCATCGCGATAGCGCTTTACTGGCCGCTGGGCGTCGTCTTCGCGGCTGTGTGGCTGAGCACCGCCTTCGCCTTTCGCTACTCGTCGCTGGGCGGGATGCTCGCGGCGGCGGCGATGCCGGTGGCGGCCTGGTGGTTTGGCATGGAGCAGGCTCTGTGGGTATTTGTCGTGACCTTGGTGTTCGTGCTGTGGAAGCATCGCGGCAATATCGAGCGGCTGATGGCGGGCACCGAGCCGAAGATCGGCAAATCCTCCGCCGCCTGAGCCCCCGCCGCCTGGGTCTCATCGCATGCTGAGCGCCGAGCATCTGGCGCGCATCCGGCTGCTGCGCAGCGAACGCATAGGGCCGATCAGCTTTGCGCAGCTGATGCGCCGCTTCGGCTCTGCGCTCGCCGCCATCGAGGCGCTGCCCGATCTGGTCCAGCGCACTGGCGGGCGGGCACTGCGGATCTCGACATTGACGCAGGCCGAGCAGGAAGCGCACCGGGTCGAGGCCGCAGGCGCGCGTTATCTCTTTGCTGACGATGCCGATTATCCCGAGTTGCTGGTGCATATCGACAACGCCCCGCCGATCCTCACGGTGCGCGGCGACGCACGGCTGATGCAGCGCCCGGCGATCGCGATGGTCGGCGCGCGCAATGCCTCGGCATCGGCATGCCGCTTTGCCCGGCAGATCGCGGGCGAGCTGGCAGAGGTCGGGTTCCTTGTGGTTTCCGGGCTGGCGCGCGGCATCGACACAAGCGCGCATGAGGGCGCCTTGCGGATCGCAGGAACTGGCCTGGCCAGCACCGCCGGGGTGATCGCCTCGGGGATCGACATCAGCTACCCGCCCGAGAATCGCAACCTTCAGGCCGAAATGGGCGAGCGCGCGCTGGTGATAGCCGAACAGCCGCCCGGCACCGAGCCGCTGGCGCGGCATTTCCCCTATCGCAACCGCATCATTGCCGGAATGGCGACCGGGACCCTGGTGGTCGAGGCTGCGCCCAAGTCGGGCTCGCTGATCACCGCGCGGCTGGCGGCTGAGGCCGGGCGCGACGTGATGGCCATTCCCGGGTCGCCACTCGATTCGCGCTCGCGCGGCTGCAACGAGCTGATCCGGGGTGGGGCGACCCTGGTCCAGGGGGTCGATGACATAATGGAGCTGGTTTCGCCGATGAACGGTGCCAGGCCGCGCCATGTCGCAGCGCCCATTCAGAACTATGCCGTGCAACCGCAGCCCGAGCCCGATGATGCTGCGCGCCGGACGCTGGTGGATCTGCTCGGCCGCTCGCCGATCGCCATCGACGAACTGGTGCGCCAGTCGAGGCTGGACAGCGGCGCGGTGCAGATGATCCTGCTCGACCTCGAACTCGGCGGGTTGATCGAACGGCATGCGGCGGGGCGCGTCTCGCTGGTGTGATCGGTTTCACGCCCGCACTGGACGGTCTTGACGAATGCCGATAACGCCGCCCAGCTTACGCGTACACGTGAGAGCTTCCGGGAAATCCATTACATGCAACTGGTTATCGTCGAATCGCCCGCCAAGGCAAAGACCATCGAAAAATATCTCGGGTCCGATTACCGGGTGCTGGCCAGCTATGGCCATATCCGCGATCTTGCGCCCAAGGACGGCTCGGTCGATCCCGACAATGATTTCGACATGGTCTGGGAAGCCTATGGCGACAAGACGCGCCAGCTCAAGGCCATTACCGACGAGGCCAAGAAGGCCGACCGCCTGATCCTGGCGACCGACCCTGATCGCGAGGGCGAGGCGATCAGCTGGCACGTGCTCGAGGTGCTGGGCAAGCGCAAGGCCCTGCCCAAGGCGGTCGAGCGGGTGACCTTCAACGCGATCACCAAGAAGGCGGTGACCGAGGCGATGGCCGCGCCGCGCGAGCTCGACAGCGATCTGATCGATGCCTATCGCGCCCGCCGCGCGCTCGATTATCTGGTCGGGTTCACGCTGTCGCCGGTGCTGTGGCGCAAGCTGCCCGGCGCGAAGTCCGCAGGCCGCGTGCAGTCGGTGGCGCTGCGTCTGATCGTCGAGCGCGAACGCGAGATCGAGGCGTTCACCGCGCAGGAATATTGGTCGGTCAGCGCACAGATGGAGCAGGACGGCCAGGCCTTCACCGCGCGGCTGGTGCGGCTGGAGGGCGAGAAGCTCGACAAGTTGTCGCTGGGCAATGCCGGAGCCGCCGAAGCCGCCAAGGCCAAGGTCGAGGCCGGGCATTTCACCGTCGAGACGGTCGAGACGCGGCCCGTGAAGCGCAATCCGCCGCCGCCCTTCACCACCTCGACGCTGCAGCAGGAGGCCGCTCGCAAGCTGGGCTTCTCCGCCAGCCACACCATGCGGATTGCCCAGTCGCTCTACGAGGACGGCGCGATCACCTATATGCGTACCGATGGCGTGCAGATGGACGGCGGCGCGATCATGGAGGCGCGCAAGGCGATTTCGGAGCGCTATTCGGGCCATTACCTTCCCGAGACCCCGCGCCAGTACCAGACCAAGGCCAAGAACGCGCAGGAAGCGCATGAGGCGATCCGCCCCACCGATTTCAGCCGTGACAAGGCCGGGTCGGGCGATCATGCCCGGCTCTACGACCTGATCTTCAAGCGCGCGCTCGCCAGCCAGATGGCGACCGCGCTGCTCGAGCGCACGGTGGTGGAGCTGGTCGATGGCACAGGGCGCACCGCGCTGCGCGCCAATGGCCAGGTGGTGAAATTCCCCGGCTTTCTCGCGCTCTACGAGGAAGGCCTCGACGATGCCGACAGCGAGGATGGCGGTCTGTTGCCGGTCATGTCCAAGGGAGACAGTCCGGCGAAGAAGTCGGTCGACGCCGTGCAGCACTTCACCCAGCCGCCGCCGCGCTTTTCCGAAGCGTCGCTGGTCAAGCGGCTCGAGGAGCTCGGCATTGGACGGCCATCGACCTATGCCTCGATCATCCAGGTGCTCAAGGATCGCGCCTATGTGCGCGTCGAGAAAAACCGTTTCTTTGCAGAAGAATCGGGCCGGTTGCTGACAGGCTTTCTCGAACGCTTCTTTGAACGCTATGTCGCCTACGACTTTACCGCTGGGCTCGAGGAAGAGCTCGACGACGTTTCGGGCGGTCGCGCCGAGTGGCGCGCGGTGCTCGAAGCCTTCTGGCGCGATTTCAAGCCGAAGACGGCGGAAGTCATGGAGCAGAAGCCGTCCGAGATCACCGCCGAGCTCGACAAGTTCCTCGAGCCCTATCTGTTCCCGAAAAAGGCTGATGGCGGCGATCCGCGTCTGTGCCCCAAATGCGGCGAAGGCAGGCTGGCGCTGCGCGGCGGACGTTTTGGTGCGTTCGTGGCCTGCTCGAACTATCCCGAGTGCAAGTTCACCCGCCGCTTCGCGCAAGGCGGCGGCGAGGGCGATCAGGGCGATAGTGGTCCCGAGGAACTCGGCACCGATCCGGTGAGCGGCGAAGCGGTGAGCAAGCGTTCGGGTCGCTTCGGTCCCTATGTCCAGCTGGGCGACGGCAAGGACGCCAAGCGCGCCTCGATCCCCAAGGACGTGCCAGGCGAGGATTTCGGGCTCGAATGGGCGCTGAAGCTGCTGTCGCTCCCGCGCGAGATCGGCGAGCATCCCGAAACGGGCAAGCCGATCACCGCGAGCATCGGCCGCTATGGCCCGTATCTCGCGCATGACGGCAAATATGCTCGGCTTTCGGGCACCATGGAGGTGTTCGAAACCGGCATGAACGCGGCGGTGGTCAAGCTCGCTGAAGCGGCGGCAGGCGGCGGTCGCGCGCGGCGCGGCACGCCCGAACCGCTCAAGGTGCTGGGCAAGAACCCGGCGACCGATACAGACGTCAAGATCATGGACGGCCGCTATGGCGCCTATGTCACCGATGGCAGCGTCAACGCGACCATCCCCAAGGACAAGAACAAGGACGAACTGACGCTTGACGAGGCGCTGCTGCTGATCGCCGAGCGTGCCGCCAAGGCTCCGGCCAAGAAGGGCAAAAAGGCGCCGGCGAAAAAACCGGCTCCCAAAAAGGCGGCGGCGGAGAAGAAGCCTGCCGCCAAGAAGGCGCCCGCGAAAAAGACCGCAACGAAAAAGCCTGCCGCGAAGAAGCCCGCCAAGGCAGAGGGCTGACGCAGTGATCGAGTGGCGGCGGGCGAGCATCCTGCTCGTCCCCTGCTGCTCGTCGTTTTCCGGTTGCGCTCGGGCGCAGCGCGGCTAGCGTCGCCTTATACGCATAAGAATCCGGGGAACATCATCATGAAAGCACTGCGTTTTTCCGTCGCCCTGGCGGCGCTCGCCATCGCCATGCCTGCGCTGGCGCAGAAGGCCCCGTCGGACAAGGCCGCCGCCTGGGACGTCAATGCGCCGCCGATGAAGACCCGCGCCATCCCCATCAAGGTCGACGAGGGCACCTGGATGAACCTCGATGTCAGCCCCGATGGCAGCCGAATCGTCTTCGATCTGCTCGGCGACATCTACACCATGCCGATCAGCGGCGGCGCGGCGACGCGGATTGCCGAGGGCCTGGCTTACGAACAGCAACCGCGTTTTTCGCCCGATGGCAGCCGCATCGCCTTCACCTCGGACCGGGGCGGCGGCGACAATATCTGGGTCATGAACGCCGATGGCTCGGACAAGCGCCAGCTGACGAAAGAGAGCTTCCGCCTGCTCAACAACCCGAGCTGGAGCCCGGACGGCCAGTATATCGTCGCGCGCAAGCATTTCACCACCGGTCGCTCGCTCGGCACCGGGGAGCTGTGGCTCTACCATGTCAGTGGCGGCAACGGCGTGCCGCTGGTCAAGCGTCCTAGCGAAGCGCACCAGAAGGAGCTTGGCGAACCCATTTTCGCGCCCGACGGGAAGGGCATCTTCTACAGCAAGGACGCGACCCCCGGGCCGATCTTCGAATATGCGCAGAACAGCAATGCCCAAGTCTTCGTGATCGACCGTTATGACATGGGCACCGGCAAGGTCGAACGCGTGACCGGAGGCCCGGGCGGCGCAGCGCGGCCCCAGCCTTCGCCCGACGGCCGCTATCTCGCTTTCGTCCGCCGCGAACGGGCGAAGACCAAGCTCTATGTCCGCGACATGCGAAGCGGCGAGGAGCGCAAGATCTATGACGATATGGACCGCGACGTGCAGGAAACCTGGGCGGTGCACGGCGTCTATCCGAACATGGGCTGGCTGCCCGACAGCAAGCGGCTTGTCTTCTGGGCGGGCGGCAAGATCCGCTCGATCGATGTGACGCGTGGTCAGGCGAGCGTCATCCCGTTCAGCGTCAACGACACGCGCACGATTGTCGATCCGATCCGCCCGCAAAAGCCGGTCGCGCCCGATACCGTGGCGGTGACGATGCCGCGCTTTGCCAGCGTCTCGCCCGACGGCAGCCGCATGGTATTCGAGGCTTTGGGCAAGCTGCACCAGCAGCCTGCTGGCGGCGGCACTGCGCAGCCGCTGGTCACCAATGGCGGGACCGATTTCGAGCTGTTCCCGAGTTTCTCGCGCGATGGCAGCCAGATCGTCTATGTCAGCTGGGACGACAAACGACTTGGTGAACTGCGCGTGGTCGGCGCGGGCGGCGGCGAGGCGCGCACGATCAGCAAGACGCCGGGCCATTATCGCCGACCTCAATTCTCGCCCGATGGCCGGTTCGTGGTCTACGAAGCCGGCAGCGGCGGCGGGCTGACATCCGACGCCTGGGGCGTGCAGCCGGGCATCTATCTGCTCGATATCGCCAGCGGCCAGACGCGGCGCATCACCGATGAAGGCAGCGAACCGCATTTCGGCGCGACAGGCGACCGGGTCTATTTCAGCGCCTTCAAGGGCGGCAAGCTGGCGCTGGTCAGCACCGACCTCAACGGCGAGGCCGAGCGCACCCATGCCAGCGGGGAGCTGGTCAGCGGCTACGCCGTCGCACCAGATGGCAGGATGCTCGCCTTCCGCCAGAATTACGCCGCGTTCGTGATGCCCTTCATGGCAGGCGCGGTCGATCTGGGCGCGGGCAAGGGCGGCGGCGCGCTGCCTGCGGTGCAGGTCAGCGAGGGCGGCGCGACCTTCCTGCAATGGTCGCATAATGGCCGCCAGCTCAACTGGTCGCTGGGGCCGGTGGTCTATTCCGCCGATGCGGGCAAGGCGATCGCCAGCGGCCCTGTCGCGAAGACCGATCCAAAATTCGCCCCGCCCAGGACCGGTGTCGTGATCAACGTCACCGCACCGGC
Source organism: Blastomonas sp. 34TW (assembly GCF_059803595.1). NCBI lineage: Bacteria > Pseudomonadati > Pseudomonadota > Alphaproteobacteria > Sphingomonadales > Blastomonadaceae > Blastomonas > Blastomonas sp. 34TW. Next base: position 180,886 of record NZ_JAPFGW010000004.1, on the reverse strand, counting down.
CGACAAGCCGAGCGGCACCGTCGCCTTTACCAATGCGCGCATCGTCACGATGGCCAACGATCAGGGCGGCATCATCGAGCGCGGCACGGTGGTGGTGCGGGATAACCGCATCGTCGCGGTCGGCGCGAATGTCGCGGTGCCTGCGGGCGCGCAGACGGTCGATGTCGCGGGCAAGACGATCATCCCCGGCCTTGTCGATGCGCACGCGCACGGGCCGCAAGGGTCGGACGATCTGGTACCGCAGCAGAACTGGAGCGCGGTCGCGCATCTGGCGATGGGCGTTACCACGATCCACGATCCCAGCAATTCGGCGGCGGAGATTTTCCCGGCGGCAAGCTATCAGCGCGTCGGCAAGTATCTCGCGCCGCGCATCTTCTCGACCGGCGAAGTCGTCTATGGCGCCAAGGCGGCAGGAATCTTCGCCGAGATCGACAGCCTGGCCGATGCCCGCGCGCACACCACGCGGCTGAAGCTCCAGGGCGCGCAGAGCGTCAAGAACTACAACCAGCCGCGCCGCGAACAGCGCCAGCAGGTTGTCGCTGCAGCCCAAGCCGATGGTTTGGCGAGCGTCGCCGAGGGCGGCTCGCTGTTCAGCCAGGACATTACCATCATCGCCGATGGCAACACGACGCTGGAGCACAATATCCCGCAGGAGCGGCTGTACGAGGACGTGCGCAGCTTCTTCGCGCAGAGCAAGGTCGGCTACACGCCGACGCTGGTGGTAACCTTTGGTGGCATGGGCGCAGATCCCTATTGGCGCTCGCACACCGATATCTGGCAGCATCCGATCCTGAGCAGGCATGTCCCGCGCCGCAAGCTGGAAGCCTCGAGCGTGCGCCGCGAGATTGGGCCTGAAGAGGATTATGCCGACACGGCTTCCGCGCGCGAGGCGGCGGAGCTGGCACGGCGCGGCGTGCCTGTCGGCATCGGCGCGCACGGCCAGGAAGAGGGGCTAGCCTCGCACTGGGAGCTGTGGAGCTTCGTTAAGGGTGGCATGACGCCGATCGGGGCGCTGCGCACCGCGACGATCAGCGGCGCGCGCTCGCTCGGGTTCGACAAGGATATCGGGTCGATCGAGCCGGGCAAGCTCGCGGACATGGTCATCATCGATGGCGATCCGGTGGCCGATATCCGCCAGTCCGACAGGATCACGCATGTCATGCTCAACGGGCGGCTGTACGAGGTGCCGACGATGAACGAGACGCTGACCGGCACGTCGAAGCTGCGCAAATGGTATTGGGAGAAGTGATCGCCCGACCCTGACGCAAAACCGTCACGCTGAACTTGTTTAAGGACCCATTTCTCCCCAACAAGCTTCGGCTGCTGAAGTCTGATGGATCCTGAAACAAGTTCAGGATGACGAATTGGGTTGCCGCAACGGACATATCCACAACACGCCCAGATTGCCCGTTTTGCTCCCACCCCAATCTGCGCTACGGCCCAATGCAATGACGCGGACGCCTGTTTCACCCCCTGAATCGATGAGTCGCTTATGCTGGTGAGCAATGGCGGGCTGTTCCTGATCGCGCTCGTGCTGGCGCTCTGGACGGGCGCAGCTATTTGGGCGCTGGTGACGGGGCTGCAGATGCGCCGCGCCGCAGGGACGGCGCGCAGGCAGTTGCGGCGGCTCACCCGGCTGATCGATTCCGGTCCGGCCATCCCCCTGATCGTGCGGTCGGATTCGCGGATCGAGGGGCCCGAGCGCGTGGCGCGCTGGCTGGGGCTGGAAAAGCTTCCACCTTACCTCGCCGAGCTCAGCCAGGCCGCCAGAGGCCTCGACCGCGAAACGCTCGACCTGCTCGGCCAGAAAATCACAACTGCGCAGAAGAGCGGCGCGCCGTTCGCGATGGCGGTTACCGCGGCCGGATCGAACCGCAGATTGCGGATCGAGGGCCGGCTCGCCGATCCGCAGACCATCGCGCCGGGTGCAGTTCTGCTGTGGTTCTATGACGCGACCGAGAGCGAGACGCGCATGGCGGCACTGGTCGAGGCCGAGGCCGAGGCGAAGCGGGCGTTCGACGCGCTGTCGGGGCTGATCGAGGCCGCGCCGATCCCGATGTGGTTCCGCCGCGAGGACCTGTCGCTGCTGCTGGTCAACAGCGCCTATGTCGAGGCGGTCGGCGCCAGCAGCGCCGCCGATGTCGTCGAGGCCGGGCAGGAGTTGGTCGAGATCGTCGATGGGCTCACCCCGCTCGCGGTCGCCGCGCGTGCATTCGAGAGCAATACGCCCTCGCGCCGCACGGTCACCACGACGATCGCGGGCACGCGGCGCGCGATGGAGGTGGTCGATCTGCCGATCAAGGGGCGCGGCATCGCGGGCTATGCCATCGACGTGCACGACCTGATCCAGGCGCGCCAGGCGACCGAACGCTTCCGGGATGCGCAGCGCGACATGCTCGACAACCTGTCCGCCGGCGTCGCGCAATTCGATGCGCAGCGCCGTCTGATCTTCGTCAACCAGCCGTTCGTGCGCATGTTCCAGTTGAAGCCGCAATGGCTGCAGGACGGGCTGGAGTTCGAGCGGCTGATCGACCGGATGCGCGAGGCAGGCCGTGTGCCGCAGGTGCGCGATTTCCCCGCCTGGCGCGACGAGAAGCGCGAATGGTTCCAGTCGGCCGCGCCGGTCGAGGACAGCTGGCTGATCGCCGACGGCACGCATCTGCGCGCCATCGCCCAGCCGACGCCCGATAATGGCCTGCTGCTGATCTTCGAGGACCGGACCGAGCAGGTGCAACTGGCGAGCGCGCGCGACACGCTGCTGCGGGTGCGCACCGCGACGTTCAACAACCTCTACGAGGCGCTCGCCGTCTTCACCTCCGACGGGCGGCTGCACCTGTGGAACACGCGCTTCGGCGCGGTGTGGGATGTCGACGAGGCCGAGCTCGCCAAGCATCCGCGCGCCGACGAGCTGCTGAAAGCCATCGCGCCACAGCTCAAGCGTCCGGCGCAGATCTCGGCGCTGCGGGAAGTCATCCGGTCGGCCACGCTCGACCGGACCCAGCGCGCCGGCCAGCTGGTGATGAAGGATGGCCGGGTGTTCGATTTCGTCGGCATTCCGCTGCCCGATTCGAGCGCGCTGTTCACGATGATCGACGTGTCCGACGCCAAGCGGATGGAAGATGCCCTTCGTGAACGCAACGAGGCGCTGGTCGAGGCCGATGCCATCAAGACGAAGTTCCTCGCCAATATGAGCTACGAATTCCGCACGCCGCTCACCTCGATCGGCGGCTTTGCCGAGCTGCTGGCGAGCGGGGTGGCAGGGCCGCTGTCCGAACAGGGCCAGGACTATGCCAAGGCGATCATCGATTCGGTCGAGCGGCTGTCGGCGCAGATCAACATGGTGCTCGATTTGAGCCAGAGCCAGGCGGGCACATTGCCGCTGAAGCGCGAGCCGACCGATATCGGTGCGCTGCTGGTCGATGTCGCCAAGGGTGTCGCCGGGCTGGCGGGTGGACGCAACATCGCGCTCGAAGTCGATGTGAACGGTGGCCCCGGCATGGCCGAGGTCGATCGCCAGCGTTTTGCCCAGGCGATCACCGCCGTGGTCGATAATGCGCTGCGCTACACCCAGGAAGGCGGGCGCGTGCTGCTGCTCGGCGATCGCTTCCGGAACAAGCTGCGCATCGTGGTGTCGGACAACGGACCTGGCCTCGATGCGCGTGCGCAGGCGCGCGCGCTCGATGGCGTGCTCCAGGCGGATGAGGCAGGCGGCAAGCCGGTGACCAAGCGCTCAGGCCTGGGCCTGCCGCTGGCCAAGAACCTGATCGAGGCGCATGGCGGGCGGCTGGAGCTGGTCAGCGAACCGGGCGCGGGCACCATCGTCACGATTCTGATGCCGTGATGCCGACCATCGGTTCGATCGAGGCGATGCAGCGCCTGGGGCAGCAGCTCGCCGATATGGCGCGCCCCGGCGATACGATCGCGCTTTCGGGCGATCTCGGCGCGGGCAAATCGACGCTCGCCCGCGCGATCCTGAACGCACTGGGCTTTGCCGGAGAGGTGCCGAGCCCGACCTTTGCGCTTATCCTTCCTTATGACCCGCCCGAGGTGCGAATTCCGGTCATTCACGCCGATTTCTACCGGCTCGACGGAGCGTTGGAGCTCGACGAACTGGGGCTCGATGCGGGTGATCCGGCGCTGCTGATCGCCGAATGGCCCGAGCGCGTCGGCGGGCTCGCAGGACCCGATACGCTGCAATTGCGGATCACCGGAAGCGATGCTAGCGAGCGCCGGATCGAGGCGCAGCCGGGCGCGAACTGGCAAGCGCGCTGGCAGCAGATGGCAGGTGATTGGTCTTGAACGAGCGTGAGCAGCTTATCCGTGGCTTTGTCGATGCGAGTGGCTGGGCTTCTGCGTCGATCGAACCGATCCCCGGCGATGCCTCGTTCCGGCGTTATTTTCGCGTGGTCGAGCGCGAGCGTCGCGCGATTCTGATGGATGCGCCGCCACCGGAAGAAGACCCGGAACCCTTCATCAACGTCGCGCGCTATCTCACCGCTCAAGGCCTGCGCGCGCCAGAAATCTTCGCCGCCGATGCCAAAGCCGGACTGGTGCTGCTCGAGGATTTCGGCGACGCGCGGATGCGCGAGACCGTCGATGCGGGTGACGCCGAGACCGAGCGCGCGATCTATCGCAAGGCGATCGAGACTCAGGTCGAGCTTCACCAGCGCGAGCCCGCCGACGTCGCGCCTTACGAGCGCGCCGTCTATCATCGCGAGGCCGGGCTGTTCACCGAATGGTATTGCCCCGCACGCGGCCTCGATGTCGATGCAGACGGCTATGTCCGCGCCTGGGATGCCGTGCTCGATGGCATGGATGCCGCGGCTCCGCAGGTCACCGTGCTGCGCGATTATCATTCGGAAAACATCATGCTGCCGCCCGACGGCTCGCAAGGCCTGATCGATTTTCAGGACGCGCTGATCGGCGATCCGGCCTATGATCTCGTCTCGCTGCTGCAGGATGCGCGGCGTGATGTGTCCGAGGAGGTCGAGGCCGAGATGCTGGCGCACTATCGCGATCTGGCCAAGCCTGCGTACGATTTCGACACCGCCTATCATGTGCTCGGCGCGCAGCGAAATGCCAAGATCGTCGGCATCTTTGTGCGGCTGTGGAAGCGCGATGGCAAGCCGCGCTATCCCACGATGATCCCGCGCGTCTGGCGCGCGATGGAGCGCGACCTGAAGCACCCCGCGCTGGGCCCCGTGGCCGCGTGGTTCGATGCCAATATCCCGGCAGAATTGCGCGATCCGGCAGGAACACTCGGTGGGAAGTTCGATCTGTGAGCGATACCCCCGCCTTCGCCCGCACCGCGATGGTCATGGCCGCAGGGCTGGGCAAGCGCATGCGCCCGCTGACCATCACCACCCCCAAGCCGCTGGTGCGCGTCGCGGGCAAGCCGCTGATCGACCATGTGCTCGACCATCTGGGCCGGGCCGGCATGCAGCGGGTGATCGTCAACGTCCATTATCTCGCCGATGCGCTCGAGGCGCATCTGAAGGCGCGTGAATGGCCGTTCGAGCTGCTGGTCTCGGACGAGCGCGACCTGCTGCTGGAAACCGGGGGCGGGCTGGTCAAGGCCCTGCCGATGATCGAGGAAGACCCGTTCTTCTGCCTCAACAGCGACAATGTCTGGCTCGAAAGCGCGCGTTCGTGTTTCGACGAGCTGCGCGCCGCGTGGGATGACGAGCGGATGGATGCGCTGCTGCTGCTGGTGCCGCATAGCCGCGCCAACAATTACAAGGGCGTCGGCGATTTCCATCTCGACCAGATGGGCCGCATCCGTCGCCGCAAGCAGGGCCATGTCGCGCCCTATATCTATACCGGCATCCAGCTGCTCTCGCGCCGCCTGCTTGCCGATCCGCCGCAGGGCGCGTTCTCGACCAATGTGCTGTGGAACCGGGCGATGGCCGAGGGCCGTGTCTACGGCATATCACACCTCGGCCTCTGGTTCGATGTCGGCACGCCCGCTGCGATCCAGCCCACCGCAGAGGCGCTGCTGGATGCCTGAGCCGCGCAACCCCGCAGTCTATGCCATCGGGGCGCAGCGCGGGTTTGCGGATGTTCTGGCTGATGGGCTGCTCCGGCGCTTCGGCGGCGATCCGATGGGGCTGACGCGGGCGACACTGCTGATCCCCAACCATCGCGCCGGGCGCGCGATCACCGAGGCGCTGGTGCGCCATGCCGCCGACGGGTTGCTGCTGCCGCGCATGGTGTTGATCGGCGATATCGATCTCGATGAGAGCCTGGGCGCGCTGCTCGATCCGCTGGGCGAAGGCGCGGAGGTGCCGCCTGCGGTCGATCCGCTCGAACGGCGCTTCCGTCTGGCGGCGCTGATTGCGCGCGAAGGGTCGGGCCGGGCAGGGGCCGATGATCCCGCCGAAACCCTGCGCCTCGCCTGCGAATATGCGCGCGTGCTCGACCAACTGCAGGTCGAGGAAAAGACACTCGACCACCTGGATGCGATCGACGTCGAGGCGGACCTCGCGGAACATTGGGCGGCATCGCGCGACCTTTTCATCCGCGTCGGCAGAGCCTGGGGGGCGGAGCTCGAGGCAATGGGCCGCATCGACCCGGTGGATCGCCGCAATCGGCTGCTCGACAAGGCTGCGCGACGCTGGCGCGAGCGGCCGCCGCTGACGCCGGTGATCGCCGCGGGGATCACCACGTCCGCCCCAGCCATCGCGCGCCTGCTGCGCAGCATTGCCGATCTGCCGCAGGGCATGGTGGTGCTGCCGGGGCTCGATCTCGACATGGACGAGCCATTGTGGGAAGCGCTGGGCCATCCGGTCACCACACCTCCTGAGCCGGGCGCCGAACTGGTCGAGCGGCCTGCGATCACCCATCCGCAATATCACCTGAAGCAGCTGCTCCACGCGATGAGCGTCAACCGTGCCGAGGTGGAGCCCTGGCAAGCCGAACCCCGGACCGGCATCGCCGCCGACCGCGCGCGATTGCTACGCAGCATTTTCCTTCCCGCACGCCTCAGCGATCGCTGGGTGACGCTCGAAGCGGCTGACCGGCGCACCAAGGGCATTCGGATCGTTGAGGCCGAGAACCCGGACGAGGAGGCGCAGGCGATCGCGCTGCTGGTGCGCCAGGCGCTCGATGTTCCTGCGCACCGCGTCGCGATCGTTACGCCCGATCGCAGCCTCGCCGCGCGGGTGATCGCGCATCTGAAACGCTGGGACATCGAGGCCGATGACAGCGCGGGCGAGGCGCTGCCGGTGACGCCGCCGGGACGCTTCTTGCTGGCGGTCGCGCAGTGCCTGGCCGATGATTTCGCGCCGGTGCCGCTGCTCGACCTGTTCAAGCATCCGCTGGCCCAATCGGGCGAGACGCGGCGCGACTGGCTCGACGAGCTACGCGCGCTCGATCGGTTGCTGCGCGGGCCGCGACCCAAGCCGGGTCTTGCGGGCATCGACACGACAATTGGCGGCCGCCCGCTCAAGGACTGGTGGCAGCAGGCCAGGGCGCTGCTCGCTCCCATCGCCAACTGGCCAGGCAAGCCGCAGCCGCTGTCCGCGACAATCCAGGCGATTGCCGCCACAGCCGATGCGCTGAGCGGCCAGATGGTCTGGGCAGGGCTGGCGGGGCGCTGCGCCTCCGATCTGGTGCAGCAACTGCTCGCGCGTACGGGCAGCCATGATCCGCTGGTCACGCCGTCGCAAGCGGTGAATATCCTCGCGCGATTGATGCGCGAAAAGGCGGTGCGCCCGCCTTATGGCAAGCATCCGCGCGTCGCGATCTACGGCCTGCTTGAGGCGCGGCTGCAAAGCGCCGATCTGGTCATCTGCGCCGGTCTCAACGAGGGTGTCTGGCCGCAAATTCCGTCGCCCGATCCCTGGCTCGCCCCGATGGTGCGCAATGCGCTCGGCCTTCCCCCGCTCGAAATGCGCGTGGGATTGTCGGCGCAGGATCTTGCCGGAGCCTTCGCTTCGGCCGAGGTCGTGCTGACGCGCGCGCGGCGCGATGGTAGCGCGCCGACGGTCGCCTCGCGCTTCCTGCTGCGCCTGCAGGCGGTCGCGCCCGATCGGCATATGGAGGATAGCGAGACGCTGGCACTGGCGCGCAGGCTCGATCGCCGCCTGCCCGCGGTGCGGATCGAAAAGCCCGCGCCGCGTCCCAGCGCCGAACAGCGGGTCAAGCGGCTGTCGGTCACCGAGCTCGACCGGCTGCGCGCCGATCCCTTCGCTTTCTATGCCAAGCGCATTCTCGCGCTGCCTTCGCTCGATCCGGTCGATGCCGAACCGAGCGCGGCGTGGCGCGGTACGCTGGTGCACGAAATTCTCGAATATTGGCACCGCGAGGATGGGCTCGATGCCGCCAGCCTGGTCCCGCGCGCCTGCCGCTATCTTGATGAGGCCAATGTTCATCCGCTGATCAAGGCGCTGTGGCGCCCTCGTCTGGTCGCCGCGCTCGACTGGATCGCCGAGGAGACGCAGGCGCTCGCGGGCAAGGGGCGCCGGATGATCGATGCCGAGCGCAGCGGCACGTTCATGATCGAGGGCGTCGAGATTCGCGGCAAGGCCGACCGCATCGACCGGATGCCCGATGGAACGCTGGCTATCGTCGATTACAAGACCGGCAAGCCGCCCAGCGCGCGCCAGGTCGAGGCGGGCTATGCGTTGCAGCTCGGGCTGCTGGGCATGATGGCCGAACGCGGCGGCTTTGTCGCCAAGGACAACCAGCCCGAGATCGACGGCAAGGCGCGCGCGTTCGAATATTGGTCGCTCATTCGCAGCAAGACCGGCGATTTCGGCTATCGCGAAAGCCCGGTGGGCAGGCGCAACAGCGAGCTGACCGCTGACACGATGCTCCCGACCGCCGAACATTTCCTGCGGGAAGCGCTCAATGCCTGGATATTGGGCGATGCGCCGTTCACCGCCAAGCTGGTGCCCGATCAGGCGAGCTATACCGAATATGACCAGCTGATGCGGCTCGCCGAATGGTATGGCCGTCAGGGGAGCGGACAATGAGCGGCGGCAAGGCAGGGCTCCCGCCGCTCCAGGGCGATCAGGCGCTGGCAGTGTCGCCCGCCGATCAGGTATGGCTCAGCGCGTCGGCGGGTACCGGCAAGACCCAGGTGCTCACCGCGCGTGTCTTCCGCCTGCTGCTCGAACCCGGGGTGAACCCCGATGCTATCCTGTGCCTCACCTTCACCAAGGCGGGCGCAAGCGAAATGGCCAACCGCATCAACGCGCAGCTCGCCGCCTGGGTGCGGATGAGCGATACCGCGCTCGGCGCGGATCTGCTGAGCATCGGTGCCTCGGTCGATGGTGACACACTCATCCGCGCGCGCCGCCTGTTCGCGCGCGTGCTCGATGCGCCGCAGGGCGGGCTTCGTATCCAGACGATCCACAGCTTCTGCCAGTCGCTCCTCGCGAGCTTCCCCGAAGAGGCGGGGCTGGCTCCCGGTTTCCGCCCGATCGAGGATCGCGACCGCATCCAGCTTGCACGCGATACGCTGGGCGAGATGCTGGTCGATGCGGGCCGGCGCGGTGACACGCGGCTGTCGGACAATCTCGAAGCACTGAGCCTCAAGCTCGGGGCGGAAGCGACCGAGAGCTTCCTGATGCGCTGTGCGGCCAAACCCGATGCGATGGACGCGCTGGTCGGCGATATCCGCCCCTATATCAATGCCGCGCTCGGCCTGAAGCGCGACGAGGATGGCAGCGGGCTGGCGGCCATGTGCAGCGATGCGCTGTTCGATATCGCGAATCTCGAGGCCTTGCAGGACAGCAATGTCCGCTGGGGCACCAAGACCGGGCTCGAGGTCGCGGCGAAAATCCAATCCTGGCTCGACATGGACGATCTTGCGCGGCTCGAAAATCTTGATCTGGTCTGGCTCGCCGTCGCCAAGGCCGATGGCGACCCGCGCAAATGGGAGAGTTTCTCCGCCAAGGTCGATCCCGATTACTCGGAAAAGGCCGAGAGCCTGTATAGCGACCTGTCGGCGCTCAAGGAGCATATCGCGCTGATCGGCTTTTCCGGCGATTTTGCTCGTGCGCTCGAAGTGGGCCGGGATTTCGCCTGGCGCTTTGCCGAGGCCAAGCGCCAGGCGGGATTGCTCGATTTCGACGACCTGATCCGCGCCGCTGCCGATCTGCTCTCGGGCCGCACCATGGCGCAATGGATCGCGTTCAAGCTCGACCAGCGTTTCGATCATGTGCTCGTCGACGAGGCGCAGGACACCAATCCCAGCCAATGGGCGATCGTGAAGGGGTTGATCGACGATTATTTCAGCGGGCAGGGCAGCAAAGCCGATCGGTTCCGTACCCTGTTCACCGTGGGCGATTTCAAGCAGGCGATTTTCGGATTCCAGGGCACCAGCCCCCAATATTATGCTGCCGCGCGGCTGCGCATCGGCGCGCAGGCCGAAACTGCCGGCCAACCCTTTCTCGACCTCAGCCTCGATCGCAGCTTCCGTTCGACCCAGCCGGTGCTCGACATGGTCGATGCGGTGCTCGGCGATCTTGGGCCTGCTGCGCTCGGCATTATGGAAGACGGGCTGCCGCTGCACGAAGGACGCAAGGGCCCGGGCGTAGTCGAGCTCTGGCGTCCAATCGGCGAGGGGCTGGAGGATCAGGACGAAAGCGGCGAGGGCGAGGATGCCGAGGAATGGCTTTCGGGTGCCGATCGCAAGTTCGCGCAGGGCCTCGCCGAGCGCATCGCGGGCTGGCTGAACCCGGGGTCGCCGACGCGGCTCTGGCTCGAGCGGCGCTCCGACGGCAAGCCGGGCTGGGCGGGCGCGGGCGACATCATGGTGCTGCTGCGCCGCCGCGGCGATCTCGCCTCGCTGATCGTCGCGCGGCTCTATGCCGAAGGTGTGCCGGTGGCGGGGATCGACCGGTTGCGGCTCGGCCAGCCGCTGGCGGTGCAGGACCTGATCGCCGCAATCCGCTTTGCGCTGCAGCCGCTCGATGACCTGACCTGTGCCGCGTTGCTCGTTTCGCCGCTCGGCGGCTGGACGCAGGACGAGTTGCTGGCGCACGGCTATCGCCCGGAAAAGCGCGCGCTCTGGCCGCATCTGCGCGATCTGGCCGATCATGATCCGGCTTTGCGGGAGAAGCTCGAGCCGCTCTACGCGATCCTCGGCATGGCGGATTTCGGCACGCCCTATGATTTCCTCGAACAGGTGCTCACCGGCCCGATCCAGGGGCGCGCGAAGCTGGTCGCGCGACTGGGTGAAGAATCGCTCGATCCGATCGCCGAGCTGCTGGCGCTCGCGCAGAAGTTCGCGGCGAGCCATGACGGCGGCCTGCAGGCCTTTCTCCACTGGTTCGACGCGGGCGACGAGGAGATCAAGCGCGAGCTGGCCGGTCAGTCCGACATGGTGCGGGTGATGACCGTGCATGGCTCCAAGGGCCTGCAGGCGCCGGTCGTGATCCTGGCCGATGCCTGTGTCGATCCGACGCGCAAGGTGGATTCGAGCTTCGACTGGCCAGTCGAGATATTGGGGCGCGATGCGCAGATCACCCTGCCGGTCTATTCGCTGCCAAAGGCGCAGCGGATCGGGCCGCTCGCCGAGGCGCATGATGTCGCGCGCGAAGCCGATATGCAGGAGCATTGGCGGCTGCTCTATGTCGCGATGACGCGTGCGGCAGAACGGCTCTATGTTGGCGGGACCTTGGGCAAGAAGGCGAAAGAGCCGTCCAAGGAAAGCTGGTATGCCGCGATCGAGCGCAGCTTCATGGCGCTCGGATGCGACTGGCTCGACATGGGCGAGGGGCCCTGTCGCCGCTTCGGCAGCGATGCTGTGCCGATTCCGCGCGCAGACGAGCCTCAGGCAGTGGAGGCAGCATCAGCCGAGAGCCTGCCCGATTGGGCGCTCAGGCCCGCCCGGCCCGAACAACGACCGCCCATCCCGCTCGCGCCCTCGTCGCTGGGCAAGGACGATGTCGCAAGCCCGCCGCTCACCGGTCCCGATCGCGAGCGCGCGGCGCAGCGCGGGCTCATCATGCACAGCCTGTTCGAGCGCTTGCCCGCGCTTGCGCCAGAGCAGCGCAAGCCCGCCGCGCGGCGCTGGCTGGCGCGGCAGCATGGCATCACCGATTTGGCCGAGGCCGACGCGATCATTGATCCGGTATGCGCGGTGATCGATCACCCCGGTTTTGCCGATGTGTTCCGTGAGGACGCGCTCGCCGAAGCTCCGATTGCGGCGGTGGTGGGGCCCAATGTTGTTTCGGGCACGGTCGACCGGCTGCTGGTCGAGGAAAGCCGCGTGCTGGTGGTCGATTTCAAGACTGGCCGCCGTCCGCCCGCCTCGCTCGAGCAATTGCCGGTCGCGCATGTGCGGCAGATGGCGGCCTATGTCGCGGCGTTGCGGCTGATCTTTCCGGGCCGGACCGTGCAGGCGGGCCTGCTCTACACGTCCAGCCCGCGCCTTTTCCTGCTGCCGGACGAGCTGCTGGCAGCCACGAAGCTGGATTGAATCGACCAATATGAATAGTTTGAGCCGGTGCGCTTGAGCCGCCGGGCGCGACGGCCTACATCTATTCTCAAGTCACGAACAAGGAGTATCCCCCATGGCAACCACTGCAGTCAGCGATGCAAGCTTCGAAGCCGATGTGCTGAAGTCCGACAAGCCCGTTCTGGTCGATTTCTGGGCCGAATGGTGCGGTCCGTGCAAGATGATCGGCCCGGCTCTCGAAGAAATCAGCGACGAACTCGCCGACAAGGTCACCATCGCCAAGATCAATATCGACGACAATCCCGACGCTCCGGCCAAGTACGGCGTGCGCGGCATTCCGACGATGATCCTGTTCGACAAGGGACAAATCGTCGAGACCAAGGTCGGCGCGGCCCCCAAGAGCGCGCTCAAGAGCTGGCTCGAAGGCGCTCTGCCCGCCTGATGGAAACTGGCTCGAAAATGGTGTAGTCCCTGCACGCATGTCGGCAGAATTAGGTCATAACCGCATTCTGGGTTTCCAGCCCACAAAGGGTGCGAGCATGTATGCTATCGTTTTTGACCTGGACACCACGGTGTTGCAGTCTGCCTACCACAATGCCTCATGGAACAACGCCTATTCCGATATCCGTAAGGTGCTGGAATCGCGCGGGTTCGAGTGGCAGCAGGGTTCCACCTATTTTGGCAATGATAAAGTGACGCCGGTGGACTGCGTTCTGGCGGTTCAGGAGCTTCGCCGCGAATATGATTGGTTCAAGCCCTCGGTCCGCGACATCCGCATGTTGCGGATCGAGGAAAATAACGACCTTGGACCGGCTATTGAATGATCACGCTATGATCGCCGCTGCCCTGTCCCACATTTCGGGGCTGGCGGCGGCGAGCATGCCCTTTCGCTGGTCGCCGGGGCGATAGGGCGAGCCATCGAGCCGTGCGGCATGGCCGCCGGCTTCGAGGGTGAACAGAACGCCTGCGGCGTGGTCCCAGGGCAGCGTACGCTCGAACAGCGTCACGTCGTTCTGCCCCAGCACCAGTCGGGGGTATTGCTCCGCCGCACAGCGCGGGATGTCGACCATCGCGAACTTGCCGTCTATCGCGGCGGCCAGTGCGGCGCGGCGCGGCTCGGGAATGTACATGGTCGAGATGGCCGCCACCGGCAGCGGTTCGCCGCTCTCGCGTGCTTGGACCCGCTCCTCATTGATGAACGCACCACCGCCCAGCACGGCGTGGCACATGCGGTCGGCCAGGGGATCGTAGAGCCAGCCCGCGACCGTCTCACCGCCTTCGACCAGAGCGATGATGATCCCGAACGGCGGATGGCCGTGCGCGAAATTGTGCGTGCCGTCGATGGGATCGATGATCCAAGCAGTGCTGTCGTTGACGCGCTCGATCAGCGCCGGATTGGCCGCCACCGCTTCCTCGCCGACAACGCTCGCTTGCGGAAGTATCGCCGCGAGACCGGCGCTCAACCGCTTCTCGCTCTCCTTGTCGGCGATCGTGACCAGATCACCGGGTGTCTTCTCCGCGATCTGGTGCTGCGCCAGATCCTGGTAGTGGTGCAGCACGACCTCGCGCGCGACGTTGCGGATCAATGCGGAGACGGGGGCGTGGAGCGGATGGGTCATGTCAGCGGGATCATCACATTCTTGGCATAGCCGGGGCGCTCGACCAGCCGTTCGTACCAGCCGCGCAGATGCGGATAATCGCCGCGCGCCAAGTCGAGCGCGAACCAGGTGTGCGCATAGGTGCCCATAGGGATGTCGGCGATGCCAAAATTCTCGCCGGTCAGCCATGGCTGGCGTGCCAGGCAGGTATCCAATATAGCCATCATCCTGCCCGTCTCCTCGATCCCGCGTGCGATCACGGCAGGATCATGCGCTTCGGGCGGTTTGCGCACCAACATAAGGAAGACCTCGCGCTGGGCATCAGCATAGGCGAACTGCCAGTCCATCCATTTGTCCGCCGCCGCGCGGGTACGAGGATCGGCAGGCCAGAGATGCGGCGCATGCGCCTCGGCCAGGTAGCGCAGGATGGCGTTCGATTCCCAGAGCACCAGACCGTCATCCTCGATCGTCGGAATGAGCGCATTGGGGTTGCGCGCCAGATAGGCGGCATCCATGCCGAACTTGCCGCCGACATCATAGCGCACATAGTCGAGGCCGATTTCCTCCGCCGCCCAGACGACCTTCTTGACGTTGTGCGAGTTGAGGCGACCCCAGATGGTCAGCATGGCTCAGCTCCGGTAATCGGCATTGATAGAGATATATCCGTGCGTCAGGTCGCAGGTCCACACGGTGGCGCGGCCGTTGCCCAGTCCGATATCGGCCTCGACCAGGATGTCGGTCCCCTTGAGATGCGCGGCCACCGGCGCTTCGTCATAGCCCTGCACGACCATGCCGTGGGCTGCTACCTCGACCCCGCCGAAGCGGATCGACAGCAGGTCGCGCTCGGCAGGTTCGCCCGCCTTGCCGACCGCCATCACGACGCGGCCCCAATTGGCGTCCTCACCCGCGATCGCGGTCTTGACCAAAGGCGAATTGGCGATCGACAGCGCGATGCGGTGCGCGCTTTCGTCCGAGACCGCCCCGGTGACGCGTATCTCGATGAACTTGCTCGCTCCTTCGCCATCGCGCACCACCAGATGCGCCAGCTGGCGGCACAGATTGGTCAGCGCGGCGGCGAACGCATCGGCCCCGGTGCTTTCCATGCTTTCGATCCGGGCGTGATCCGCCTGGCCGGTGGCGAAGGCGAGCACCGTGTCGCTGGTCGAGGTGTCGCTGTCGACGGTGATGCAGCTGAAGGTCCGGGCGTTCGCGGCGCTCAGCATCTGCTGCAGCAGCGCCGGCGCGATATTGGCATCGGTGAATACATAGCCCAGCATCGTCGCCATGTCGGGCGCGATCATGCCCGATCCCTTGATGACGCCGACCAACTGCACTTTTGTGTCACCGATCATCGCGCTCGTGGTCGCGGCCTTGGGGAAGGTGTCGGTGGTGCCGATCGCGTCGGTCAGCGCCCGCCAGTCGCAAGGCTCTGCGGTAAAGGCCGCCTCGAGCCCCGCGCGCGCCTTGTCCTGCGGCAGCGGCACGCCGATCACACCGGTGGCCGAGACGAAAATTTCCTCCGCCGCGCAGCCCAGCCGCGCCGACGCGGTCTCGACCAGCAGTTGCACCGCCGCACGGCCCTTGCCGCCGGTGAACGCGTTGGAATTGCCCGCGCTGACGATCAGCGCGCGGGCCTGGCCGTGGGGCAGGGCTGCGCGGCACCATTCGACCTCGGGCGAGGGGCATTTGCTGGTGGTGGTGACACCGGCCACACTGGTTCCCGGTACCAGCTCGACATAGCTGAGATCACAGCGATCCCATTCCTTGTAGCGCGCGCGGGCGACACGCGGCGTGACGCCTGCGATTGCAGGCAGATCGGGAAAGGGGAGCGCGAGCGGGGAAACCGGGTGAGTCATGTTGCCGTCCAGACCATGAAAGACTGGCTGCGGCCCTAATCGCTCTCCGGCCAAGTGCAAGGGCTTTGCCGATGCGTGCGGCAAAAGCGTTATGACTGGATCGAAGTCAGGAAGCTGGTGCGGGCGGTCGGACTCGAACCGACACTCCTTGCGGAACCGGATTTTGAGTCCGGCGCGTCTACCATTTCACCACGCCCGCATGTGGAGCGGCAGCCTATAGCGCCTTGCCCGCGACAGGCAAGGCGCAAAAGCCGCCGCTCGATACGCGTCAGAGCTTCAAATCGCGCGCGATCGCCTTTTTCGTCGCATCGCCATAAGGCGGCAGGAAACCACCCAGCTTGGCGACATCGATGCGCGGCTGGCTGTAGATCGCCTTGGCATGGCTGAAGGTGCGGAACCCGTCGATCCCGTGATAATT
This sequence comes from Blastomonas sp. 34TW, assembly GCF_059803595.1. Taxonomy (NCBI): domain Bacteria; kingdom Pseudomonadati; phylum Pseudomonadota; class Alphaproteobacteria; order Sphingomonadales; family Blastomonadaceae; genus Blastomonas; species Blastomonas sp. 34TW. The sequence continues at coordinate 164,605 of NZ_JAPFGW010000004.1, read as the reverse complement.
GCCCATACCCGAGGGGCCGACGCCGCCGAAGGGCAGGTCTTCCATCGCGACATGGAAGATCGTGTCGTTGAGCGTCACGCCGCCCGAAACGGTCCGATCGGTGACCTTCTTCGCCTCGTCCTGGTTCTCGCCGAAATAATATAGCGCGAGCGGACGATCGCGACCGTTGACGAAATCGATCGCCTCGTCGACCGTCGAATAGGTCTTCACCGGCAGGATCGGGCCGAAAATCTCGTCCTGCATCACCTTCATATCGTCGGTCACGTTGCGCAGGATGTGCAGCGGCATCTTGCGGCTGTTGGCCGACTTGAAATCCTCGTTTGCCGGATTGACCTCGATCACCTCCGCACCCTTTTCGCGCGCGTCGTCGAGATAGCCGGTCAGGCGCTGGTGATGTCGTTCGTTGACGATGGCGGTATAGTCGTCATTGGTCAGCAGCGTCGGATACAGCGTCGCGGCGGACTGCTGGATGTTCTCGATGATCTCGCGCTCGTCCTCGCGGGGCACATAGAGATAATCGGGCGCGATGCAGATCTGCCCGGCATTCATCATCTTGCCCATGGTGATGCGCTGTGCGGCCTTGGCCTTGTCGGCACCGCGTCCGATGATTGCAGGCGACTTGCCGCCGAGTTCGAGCGTGATCGGAACCAGATTCTTGGCAGCTGCACGCATGATATGATGGCCGACACTGGTCGCGCCGGTGAACAGCAGATGGTTGAACGGCAGTTCCGAAAAGGCCTGGCCGACCTCGGGGCCACCGGTGAAGAACGCGACCTCGCTGGCATCGAAATAGCGCGGGCCGAGTTCGGCCAGCAGGTTCGACGTCGCCTCGGTATATTCGCTGTTCTTGATCATCACCCGGTTGCCTGCCGCCAATGCGCCGATGGCGGGCGTAAGGCACAGCTGCACGGGGAAGTTCCACGGTGCGATCACTCCGACCACGCCCAGCGGTTGATATTCAACGCGGGCGCGCGCGCCAAGCAGGCCGAGCGGGAACTGGACCGAGCGCTTTTCGGGCTTGGCCCAATCGTCCATATGCTTGAGCGTGTGGCGCGCGACATTGAGCACGCCGACAATGTCGGTCATCTTCGACTGGTCGGGGCTGCGATGGCCGAAATCCTCGCTCATGGCAGCGACCAAGGCATCGGCATTGTCATGGACCAGTTTCATCAACCGCCGGATGCGATCCTTGCGTGCTGCCATCGGCACCGGCAGCTCGGCGAGAAAGGCCTTTTTCTGCCGCTCCAGAATATCTTCAAGTTGATCCGCGCTGAGCGGTGCGTCTGCCAAAGTCGCCATTCATCTTCTCCCGGTTGGCTGTTTGCCCCAAGGTGTATCGTGATAGGTTGCGAATTGAAATCGCTTTTCAGCCGGCCATGCAGGCGGAACGTTATTTCGGCGGGGTGAGCTTGAGCAGCCGGCCCTTCGACCCGCGTGCACCATCTTCCAGCAGCCAGATGGCGCCATCAGGACCCTGTTCGACTTCGCGAATACGGCCCTCCATCGTCCAGTTATCCGCCTTCTCGGCCGTGTCACCGCCGAGCTTCACCCGAACCAGTGCCTGCGCCCCAAGCGCGCCGATGAACGCGCTGCCCTTCCAGGCGGGGAACAGATCGCCCGAGTAAATCATCAGGCTGCCCGGCGAAATCGCGGAGTTCCAGAAAACCTTGGGAGGCTCGAAACCGTCGCCGGGGGCATGATCGGGGATGTCCTTGCCGTCATAATGATCGCCATTCGACACCTTGGGATAGCCGTAATTCGCGCCGCGCTTGACGAGGTTGAGCTCGTCGCCGCCCTTGGGACCCATTTCGAGCTCCCACAGATTGCCCGCATTGTCGAACGCGAGGCCGAGCGGATTGCGATGGCCCCAGGACCAGGCCTGCGCCTTGATGCGACCCTGATCGTACATCGGATTGTCCGAGGGGATGCCGCCAGTGGGTGTCAGCCGGATGACCTTGCCGAGATTCTGGTCGAGATCCTGCGCCGGATCGAATTTCTGCCGCTCTCCGGAAGAGATGTACATCATGCCGTCGGGACCGAAGGCGATACGGTGCCCGTAATGGCCCTTGCCCGAAACCTTGGGTTCCTGCCGCCAGAGGACCTGCATGTCCTTGAGCGAGGCCGCGCCGTCATTGGCCATGACCAGCTTGGCGCGCGCGACCGCGGCGCCGCTGGTATCGCCATCGCCCGCCTCGGCGAAGCTGAGATAGACATAGCCGTCATTGACGAAATCGGGCGAGAGCACGACGTCGCCCAAGCCGCCTTGGCCGCCATAGGCGACAGTCGGGGTGCCGCTGACATCGACGCTGCTGATCTTGCCATCGGCGGCGAAGGTCACAAGCTTCAGCTTACCCTTCTTCTCGGTGACCAGCGCGCGACCATCGGGCAGGAAGGTCATCGCCCAGGGCTCGTCAAACTGGCCGACCACGGACGTCTCGAACGGAATGGTATCGATCGGCGAGATTGCGGCAACGGCCTCGGTCTCGTCGCCGCTGGCCACCGCCTTGTCGCTGCTGTTGCAGGCAATCAAGGCAAGCGGCAGCGCCGCACAAAGGGTCAGTCGGTGCATCTGGGTCACTCCGTTCATCATGAATTCGATCATCGCCATCCGGGGGGAGATTGCAAACGATTCGGGTAGAGTTTCTGAATGGTGGCGGGGTCTTGCGGTCGCAAGGGGCATGCGGCACAGACGCGTCATGACGACAGCCGGTTCCCCAACATTTGATAATCTGACGATTGTCGCGGGCGTCGACGAGGCGGGCAGGGGGCCGCTCGCCGGGCCTGTGGTCGCCGCTGCCGTCATCCTGTGCCCCGATGGCATTGCGGGCCTGGCCGACAGCAAGACGCTGAGCTTCGCACGGCGCGAAAAGCTCGAAGCGCTGATCCGCGAACATTGCCTGTTCGGCATCGGCATGGCGAGCGTCGAGGAGATCGACGCGATCAACATCCTGCAAGCGACGATGCTGGCCATGACGCGTGCCGTCGAAGCGATGGAGAAGGAACCGCACGAGGTGCTGGTCGACGGCAACCGGCTGCCCAGATGGCGCTACCGGGCACAGGCCGTCGTCAAGGGCGATGCGTTGCACCCGTGCATCTCGGCCGCGTCGATCCTCGCCAAGCAGGAGCGCGACCGGCTGATGCGCGCGGCCGCCGCCGAACACCCGCATTATGGCTGGGACCGCAACATGGGTTACGGGACGGCCGAACATCTGGCGGCATTGCGTCAGCATGGGCCCAGCCCGCTCCACCGCCGCAGCTTCGCTCCGGTGGCCCAGGCCTGTCTGCTGTGATTTGAAAAAAATTTGCGCGCCGAGTCTTCGCGGCAACACCACCAGTGGTTGAGTCCCGGCTGGTTAACGGGACTCAACATGTGGATTTGGACTCATCTTGTTCCGCATGGCAAACCCCCCGTTAACCATTTGAACACCCGGATTCCCTAGGGTTTTGGCCTTGACCGATGGTCTCCAAGGACTCATTCAGGGCCTCGTTCCACGGGGTTAGCGGGGGTTTAATATGGTTCAGATCGGCGAAATGCTTGCGCCTGCAAAGCGCACAATCAAGGCGCCGCCGCGTGCCCGGGTCGCACCGCGTCCGGCCTTGCCGCTCAACCAGATTTTGAAGGGCGACTGCATCGAGGAGATGCGCCGCCTGCCGACCGCGTCGGTCGACATGATCTTCGCCGATCCGCCGTACAACCTGCAGCTCGGCGGCGATCTCTATCGTCCCGAAGGTAGCCGCGTCGATGCGGTCGACAATGACTGGGACAAGTTCGACACCTTCGCCGCCTATGACCGGTTCACCCGCGAATGGATGACCGAGGCGCGCCGCATCCTCAAGCCCGATGGCTCGCTCTGGGTGATCGGCAGCTATCACAACATCTTCCGCTGCGGCGCGACGCTGCAGGATCTGGGCTTCTGGATCCTCAACGACATCGTCTGGCGCAAGGCTAACCCGATGCCCAATTTCCGCGGCACGCGCTTTACCAACGCGCACGAGACGCTGATCTGGGCCTCGCGCGACGAGAAGTCGAAATACACGTTCAACTATCGTGCGATGAAGACGCTCAACGACGAACTGCAGATGCGCTCCGACTGGGTGCTGCCGATCTGCGGCGGCCAGGAACGGCTGAAGCGCGGCGGCACCAAGGCGCACCCGACGCAGAAGCCCGAGGCGCTGCTCTATCGCATCCTGCTCGCCTGCACCAATCCGGGCGATGTCGTGCTCGACCCGTTCTTCGGCACCGGCACCACCGGCGCGGTCGCCAAGCGCCTGGGCCGCGACTGGATCGGCTGCGAGCGCGATCCGATCTATTGCGAGGTCGCCGAAGAGCGCATCGCCGCCGCGCTGCCGCTCGATGAATCGGGCCTGAAGACGATGCAGTCGCCCAAGAGCCAGCCGCGGGTCGCCTTCGGCACGCTGGTCGAGACCGGCTATGTCCCCGTCGGCACGAAGGTGTGTGACAAGGCGCGCAAGCATTTCGCGACGATCCGCGCCGATGGCTCGCTGCTTTCGGGCGAGCATAGCGGATCGATCCACAAGGTCGGCGCGCTGCTGCAGAATGCTCCGTCGTGCAACGGCTGGACCTGGTGGCATATCGAGACCGATGACGGCTTGAAGCCGCTCGACAGCCTGCGCCAGACCTATCTGCTCGCCACCGAACCGTGAGCAAGAGCGCGCGCGTCTATGTGCGGCCCGTGGGTCTGGCGGAAAGCCCGCAGACCTTTGACCGGGCGACGATCCGGCTCGGGCACAGCCTGGTCTGGTGCCATCTCGTCGCGCTGGAAAGCTATGAGGGCGCCCGCCTGGTCGGGCGGCAGATCGTCCCGGTCGATCGCTTTGCCGAGGCACTGAACGCGCTGCCCAGCGATCAGGCCGAGCGGGCGCAGGCCCAGTTCACCAATCTGTCGCGCGCGCATCCGCCGCTGCAATTGGGCGAGCGCGTGCTGCGCTTCGACCAGCCGCAGGTCATGGGCGTATTGAACGTCACGCCCGACAGCTTTTCCGATGGCGGGCGCTTTACCGACGATCCCGCGCAGGCGGCGGACGCGGGTTTCGCGATGCTCACCGCGGGCGCATCGCTGATCGATATCGGCGGCGAATCCACCCGGCCTGACGCGCCTATGGTGTGGGAGGGCGACGAGATTGCCCGCGTCGTGCCCGCGATCAAGGCGCTGGCGCATAGCGGCGCGATCCTCTCGGTCGATACGCGCAAGGCCGCCGTGATGGAGGCGGCGCTCGAAGCCGGTGCGCATGTCGTCAACGATGTCTCGGCGCTGCTGTACGACGATCGCGCGCTCGATGTCGTGGTGCGTTCGGGCAGCCCGGTGGTGCTGATGCACGCGCCCTCGCAGGGGGCGAACCCGCATGCAGGCGGCGGCTATGGCCATGTCGTGACGGACGTGTTCGACTGGCTCGAGGCGCGCGTCGCCGCCGTCACGGCGGCGGGCGTGGCGCGCGAAAAGGTGATCGTCGATCCGGGCATCGGCTTCGGCAAGTCGCTCGCCGACAATCTGGCGCTGATCAACGCGCTGCCGCTGTTCCACGCGCTCGGCCAGCCAATTCTGTTCGGCGCGAGCCGCAAGCGGATGATTGGCGCACTCTCCAACGAGGCGCCGGTCGATGCGCGGCTCGGCGGCTCGGTGGCGCTGGCGATGAGCGCCATCGGCAGCGGCGCGCAGATCGTGCGCGTCCATGACGTCCCCGAGACGGTCCAGGCCGCGCGCGTCTGGCGCGGCCTGCGCGATGCCGCCTTGACGGTGCCGGGGCTCGACTGACACAGCAGCGGCATGACCAGCTTCGTCCTCTCCATCGCCATGCTGACCGCCATTGCGCTCGTCTTCGGCGCGATCGCACTCTTCCGCCGCGGCCAGCGCAAACAGCCCGTTTTGATGCTGGTGCTGGCGGTGGTGATGATCGCTAATGTCGTGATCTGGTCGATCCCGACGCAGAGCGGGCAATCGTTGGCGGAAACGCAAGCGCCGGAGTGATGCCCAATTGCTCTCTCCCCTTCAGGGGAGAGATGCGAAGGCTTATCAGCGTAGCTGACTAGCCGTAGCTGAGAGGGGCCAGCAAGGCGCATTCCCCCCTCCCAACCCTCCCCCCTAAAGGGGAGAGGGCTTCACCGGCCGCCCCAATACGCACCACCAGAACCCCCCTCCCTGAAAGGGAGGGGCAGGGGGTGGGTAGCGCGCGCAGCGCGCCAGCAAGCTCGCGCCAAGCCGCCGACCCACCCCTAACCCCTCCCTTGCAGGGAGGGGAACGCGCACGATCCACGCTTCTCGCGCGAGCACTGCCTTGACTACCCCCGCTCATCCCTGAAACAAGTTCAGGGCAGGTTCTGAGCACCGGGCTTCAGCCCGCGAAGTCCAAGGACCCGCGCCTGCGTTACCGATATAGCGGGGCCGTCGACAAACTCATGCCATGCGGAGCGGGTGAGCTATGCCCGAAAATATCTGTCTCAAAGCCTGACACAGGCAGGGCGCCGCCCATTTCCTGAAATCTGGATAGAACATTGGTCAGCAACAATTAGGTTCTGGCATGCTAATCCCCTCAACCAGTGGGCGGGCGATAGGCAAATCTACTGGCGGGAAAGGATGGCGCTATGATCTTTGGCAAGAGGCCTGGCAGGTCGGCAGCTGATGAACCGAAAGCTGTAATCGAGAGCGCATCTACCAAGGTCTGGATGAGCGGCGTTCTGGATAACTACGATATTGGCATGAAACAGGGAACACGTGAGAAGTTCTTCGGTCATCCATGGAATCCGGCTACATTGACAATACCGACCGAACCGGAAGAGGTATACCAAGCTTCCAAGCGGCATAGGCAAGGCTTTGCGCTACAACGATCGGAATTTCCCGAAGCGATCGCGGTTTGGGACGAAAAGCGGTTCAAGAAAGTCAAAGACATTTTTATGGCTGGCCCCTTCTACGCTGTGAAGGGCCGGCTCGCTGAAACCCTCTCGCACTTCGATTTGGGCGAAGGGGGACTGATCCCATTCACCATCTACAAAGCGGACCTTGAAACGCCCTATCCAGGCGAATTTTTTCTGCTGAACTTTGGCTGCCAAAAGAACACAATATTGATTGATGAGTGTGAAGATGCAAGGGAATTTATTGTTAGAAAGGAGACCGGGCAGCAAGTATGGCACATAAATAATCTCAACGCCTATGGAGAGGTGTCAGTATCTTTAACGGCCAAATCTGGCCCAGACGTTTGGTTTGAGGTAGCTGTTCACAATAAGATTTTTATGAAGGAGCCGGTTGCAAAAGCGTTAACTGCGGCAGGTTTGGCCCATGTATTCAAGCTAAAAGAATGCCGGATAGCGGGAGACGACGCATGACGGAACATCTGTGCAATCGCCCCTTGTAAAAAAGCCCCGGACATCGCTGCCCGGGGCTCCCTCATTCATCTAACGCACGACCCGTTCATTTCACATCGAACCGGTCGGCGTTCATCACCTTCACCCAGGCGGCGATGAAGTCCTGCACGAACTTCAGCTCGTTGCCGCGTTCGGCATAGACTTCGGACACCGCGCGCAGTTGCGAGTTGGAGCCGAAGACCAGGTCGGTGCGCGTCGCGTGCCAGCGGGTTTCGCCGGTGGCGCGGTCGGTCCCAATAAACTCCTCGTCGCCGCTTTCGTCGACGGTCTTCCAGGCCGTGCGCATGTCGAGCAGGTTGACGAAGAAGTCGTTGGTCAGCAGGCCCGGACGGTCGGTGAGCACACCCTTCCTGCTGTTGCCGGCATTGGCCTCCAGCACGCGCAGCCGCGCCACCAGCACCGCCATTTGCGGAATCGACAGGCCGAGCAGATGCGCGCGGTCGAGCATGATCTCCTCGGTCTTCACCGTCTGCTTCGTGGCGAGATAGTTGCGGAAGGCATCGGCGCGCGGTTCGAGCGGCTCGAAGCTCTCCGCGTCGGTCTGCTCCGCGCTCGCATCGCCGCGACCGCCGAGGAACGGCACCGAGACATCGAACCCGGCATCCCGCGCCGCCTTCTCGACCGCCGCGCTGCCCGCGAGCACGATGGCATCCGCCACCGACAGGGGCCCACGCAGTTCCTCGATCTTCGCCAGCACCGTCGCCAGCTCCGCCGGATCGTTGACCGCCCAGTCCTTTTGCGGGGCGAGACGGACGCGCGCGCCATTGGCTCCGCCGCGATGGTCGCTGCGGCGATAGGTCGAGGCCGAGGCCCAGGCCGCCTTGATCAGCGCGCTCATCGGCAGACCGCTCGCCAGGATCGCCGTCTTGAACGCCTCGACCGCCGCATCCGAAGGGTTTGAACCGGCGGGCACCGGGTCCTGCCAGATCAGGTCTTCGGCAGGGACTTCAGGGCCGAGATAGCGGACCTTTGGCCCCATGTCGCGGTGCGTCAGCTTGAACCAGGCGCGGGCAAAGGCATCGTCGAGCGCCGCCTGATCGTCGCGGAAGCGTCCGGAGATCTTGCGATAGTCCGGGTCCATCTTCAGCGCCATGTCGGCGGTGGTCATCATCGTCGGCACCTTCTTGGAAGGATCGCGCGCATCGGGCGCCATGTCTTCGGGGTCCGGGTTGATCGGCTGCCATTGCTGCGCGCCCGCCGGGCTGCGGACGAGCTCATAGTCATACTTGAACAGCAGGCGGAAATAGTCGCCGCCCCATTGCGTGGGGTTGGGTGTCCAGGCGCCTTCGATGCCCGACGTTGTGATGTGTCCGCGCTCGATCTGTTCGGCATCGGTCGCCCAGCCAAAGCCCATCAGCTGCATCGCCTCGGATTCGGGTGCGCCGCTCAGCTGGTCGGGCGGCACCGCCCCATGCGCCTTGCCGAACGCGTGACCGCCAGCGGTGAGCGCGACGGTTTCCTCGTCGTTCATCGCCATCCGCTCGAAGGTGATGCGCATGTCGCGCGCCGATTGCAGCGGATCGGGCACGCCGCCCGGGCCTTCGGGATTGACGTAGATCAGCCCCATCTGGATCGCGGCGAGCGGGGCTTCGAGTTCCCATCCCTTGTCGGGCTGGATGCGGGTTTCCGCGCCCGTGTCGACCCAGGCTTCCTCGGTGCCCCAATAGACGTCGCGCTCGGGTTCGAACACGTCGGCACGGCCACCGCCAAAGCCGAAGACAGGGCCGCCCATCGATTCGATCGCGACATTTCCGGTGAGGATGAACAGGTCGGCCCAGCTGATATGCTTGCCGTATTTCTGCTTGATCGGCCACAATAGGCGGCGTGCCTTGTCGAGATTGCCGTTGTCGGGCCAGCTGTTGAGCGGGGCAAAGCGCTGCTGCCCGCTGCTCGATCCGCCGCGTCCATCGGCGGTGCGATAGGTGCCGGCGCTATGCCAGGCCATGCGGATGAAGAAGGGGCCGTAATGACCGTAATCGGCGGGCCACCAGGGCTGCGAGTCGGTCATCAGCGCGTGCAGATCAGCCTTGAGCGCCTGATAGTCGAGCTGCTTGAACGCCTCGGCATAATCATAATCCGGGCCCATCGGGTCGGGCGAGGTGCCGTTCTGCGTCAATATGTCGAGCTGCAGCGCATCAGGCCACCAGTCGCGGTTGGTCCGCCCCAGCAGCGCGCGAACGCCGCCATCCTTGCCGGAAAACGGGCAGTTGCCGCCCATGCCGCCATTCTTGCCTACGGTTCCGGTCTTCATGTCCATGGCTCGTCTCCTTCATCGAACGAATGACGCTAACATAGGAAAGTTCCATGAACGGCTGAAACGATCAAACTATGTCAGTTCAATCGAAGAGGTCGATTGAAGCCGAGCGAGGGCGCAACGCGACAAGGCCCGGCAAGCCGGGTTCGTCGCGAAGATCAGGATCGATACGAGGAAATGGTCGGGGAGAGAGGATTCGAACCTCCGGCCCCTGCCTCCCGAAGACAGTGCTCTACCAGGCTGAGCTACTCCCCGACCCAGACTTCATGGTGCCTTGCGGCGCCTGGGAGGCAGGGGCGTGCCTATAGCCACGGGTTTCGCAGACTGCAAGCGGCCTTTTGCGCTTTTCTTGTCGGCCCCGCGTTGGCGGAGCTTCGAGGCCCGTGCTAGGCATGGGCGCATGGAAACAGCAGTGCAGAGTCGCGCGCCGCAAACAGCCGCGCAGGATCATTTCGAATGGCAGTATCTCGACCTGATGCGCCAGGTCTGGACGCGCGGGCATAAGCGATCCGACCGCACTGGCGTAGGTACGCGCTCGGTCTTCGGGGCCAATATGCGCTTCGACCTTTCGGGCGATGCCATTCCGCTGCTCACCACCAAGCGCGTCTACTGGAAGGCGGCCGCGCGCGAGATGCTGTGGTTCCTCACCGGAGAAACCAACATCCGCCCGCTGGTCGCGCAGGGGGTGCATATCTGGACCGACTGGCCGCTCGATGCCTATCGCAAGGCAACCGGGGAGGCGATCGACCGCGACGCGTTCGAGGCGCGAATCATCGCCGATGCCGATTTTGCCGAACGCTGGGGCGATCTTGGCCCGGTCTATGGCAAGCAATGGGTCGACTGGCCGGTTTACGAGCCGGTGGGCGAGGGGCTGTTTCGCCAGCGCGCACAGGGCATCAACCAGATCGCCGAACTGGTCGAGAGCCTGCGCCACAACCCTGGCTCGCGTCGCCACATCTTCGAGGGCTGGAATGTTGCCGAGCTCGACCGGATGGCGCTGCCGCCGTGCCACAAGACCTATCAGTTCTTCGTCGCAGACGGTAAGCTCACGGGGTTGCTCTATCAGCGCTCGTGCGACCTGGCGCTGGGCGTTCCGTTCAATATCTTCTCCGCTGCGCTGATCACGCGGATGCTGGCGCAGCAATGCGATCTGGAGCCGGGCGAGCTGATCTGGAACGGCGGCGACGTGCATCTGTATCTCAACCATCAGGACCTCGTCGAAACCCAGCTGGCGCGCTCGCCCTCCGGCGCGCCGAAACTGACGATCAACCGCCGACCGGACAGCATTTTCGACTACCGGATCGAGGATTTCGAGGTCCGCGATTATGCGCCGCAAGCGCATATCGCCGCTCCCGTCGCGGTGTGAAGGGCAGCACTATTGACCTATCGCGAATCTTGAAATATTATGTCCGGGTAGGGCAATTAGTCGAAAGGCCAGCAAGAGCCGCCCCGACCCATTGCCCGCCAGCCCGAGAGGATATTTGATGGCCGATGGTCCTGCCCGCACGAACCTGCAGCCGCTTGCGCTGCACGTTCCAGAGCCCCGCTCGCGCCCCGGCGATCCGGTCGATTTCAGCGATGTCGTGATTCCCGCCGCCGGCAGCATGCCGCGCCCCGACGAGGCGATCTCGCCGCATGACATGCGCGATGCAGCCTTCGGTCTGGTCCGCGTGCTCGACGAGGAGCACAGGGCCGTTGGTCCGTGGGACCCGCGCCTCTCGCCCGAGACGCTGCTCAAGATCCTGCGCACCATGGCGCTGACCCGCGCTTTCGACGAACGGCTCTATCGTGCGCAGCGCCAGGGCAAGACCAGCTTCTACATGAAGTGCACCGGCGAGGAGGCGACCTCGGTCTCCGCCGCCGCCGCGATGCAGGGCGACGACATGGTCTTCCCCAGCTATCGCCAGCAGGGCATTTTGATGTGGCGCGGCTATCCGCTGGTCGAGATGGTCAACCAGATCTACTCGAACGCGGGCGACAAGCTGAAGGGCCGTCAGCTGCCGATCATGTATTCGGTGCCCGAGCTCAGCTTCTTCACCATCAGCGGCAACCTGACCACCCAATATCCGCAGGCCGTCGGATGGGCGATGGCGAGCGCGATCAAGGGCGACACGCGCATCGCCAGCTGCTGGTGCGGCGAGGGATCGACGGCGGAAGGCGATTTTCACAGCGCCATGACCTTTGCCTCGGTCTATAACGCGCCGGTCATCCTCAATGTCGTCAACAACCAATGGGCGATTTCGAGTTTCTCGGGCTTTGCCGGGGCCGAACGCACCACCTTTGCCGCGCGCGCTCTGGGCTATGGCATCGCCGGCCTGCGTGTCGACGGCAATGATGCGCTGGCGGTCTATGCCGCGACCCGCTGGGCCGCCGAGCGCGCGCGCGCCAACAAGGGCCCGACGTTGATCGAGCATTTCACCTATCGCGCCGAAGGGCACAGCACCTCCGATGACCCATCCGCCTATCGCAGCGCGCAGGAAAGCGCCGAATGGCCGCTGGGCGATCCGATCCACCGGCTGAAGCAGCACTGCATAGCGCTCGGCATCTGGGACGAGGAGCGCCACGCGGCGATGGACCTCGAACTCGCCGAAATGGTCAAGCAGGCTACCAAGGAAGCCGAGAAGAATGGCGTTCTGGGTCACGGCATGCACCAGCCGTTCGAGACGATGTTCGAGGACGTGTTCGAGGAACTGCCCTGGCATCTGCAGGAGCAGATGGCGCAGGCGCTGGAAGAAAGGGCCGCCAAATGGCCGAAGTGATCGATGCCGCAAGCGATACCCGCACCATGAACATGATCGAGGCGATCAACAGCGCCCTCGACGTGATGATGGCGCGCGACGACAAGGTCGTCATCATGGGCGAGGATGTCGGCTATTTCGGCGGTGTGTTCCGCTGCACCGCCGGCCTGCAGAAGAAATACGGCAAGACCCGCGTGTTCGACACGCCGATCAGCGAATGCGGCATTGTCGGCGTCGCGGTCGGCATGGGGGCCTATGGCCTGCGCCCGGTGCCGGAGATCCAGTTTGCCGACTATATCTATCCCGGCATCGACCAGCTGATCTCCGAAGCGGCGCGGCTGCGCTACCGCTCGGCGGGCGAGTATATCGCGCCGATCACGGTGCGCTCCCCGTTCGGCGGCGGCATTTTCGGCGGTCAGACGCACAGCCAGAGCCCCGAAAGCCTGTTCACCCATGTCGCGGGCCTCAAGACCGTGATCCCGTCGACGCCTTATGACGCCAAGGGGCTGCTGATCTCGGCGATCGAGGACAATGACCCGGTCATCTTCTTCGAGCCCAAGCGCATCTATAACGGCCCGTTCAGCGGCTATTACGACCGCCCGGTCGAACCCTGGTCGAAGCACGCCGCCTCAGCCGTGCCGACCGGCCATTATCGCATCCCGCTGGGCAAGGCGAATGTGGTGCGCGAAGGCGAGGGGCTTACCATCCTGGCCTATGGCACGATGGTCCATGTCGCGCTCGCCGTGGTGGAGGCGAACAAGGTCGATGCCGAGGTGATCGATCTGCGAACGCTGCTGCCGCTCGATATCGAGACGATCGAGGCGTCGGTGAAGAAGACCGGGCGCTGCCTGATCGTGCACGAGGCGACGCGCACCAGCGGTTTCGGCGCGGAGCTTTCGGCACTGGTGCAGGAGCGCTGCTTCTATCATCTCGAAGCCCCGGTCGAGCGAGTCACCGGCTTCGACACGCCCTATCCGCACAGCCTGGAATGGGCGTATTTCCCCGGCCCGATCCGCATCGGTCGCGCCATTGCCAAGATCATGAAGGACTGACGCCATGGCCACCTATACCTTCAACCTGCCCGATATTGGCGAAGGCATTGCCGAGGCGGAAATCGTGGCGTGGCACGTCAAGGTCGGCGATCGGATCGAAGAAGACGGCCGTATTGCCGACATGATGACCGACAAGGCGACGGTCGAGATGGAATCGCCGGTCTCTGGCGTGATCCGCAAGGTCGCCGGGGCCGAGGGCGACGTGATCGCGATCGGATCGATGCTGGTCGAGATCGAGACCGAGGGCGAGGACGCGCCAGTGGTCGAATCCGCACCGGCGCCGGAAGTTATCGAGGCCGAGACGCCCAAGGCACCGCCCGTTGAGGCTGCGGCTCCTGCACCTGCTCCGAGCGCCGCGCCGGTTGCGCCCAAGGCGGCTTCCGGAGACGGGCCCCTGCCTTCGCAGGGGAGCGAATCGGGCGAGAAGGTGCTGGCATCGCCGGTCGTGCGTCAGCGCGCGCGCGATCTGGGGATTGATCTCGCCAAGGTGCGCCCGGCCGAGGGCAACCGCATCCGCCATGCCGATCTCGACGCCTATCTGAGCTATGGCGGCACGCGCGCCGGACCGGGCCGCGCAGCGGACGAGGAAATCCGCGTCATCGGCATGCGCAAGCGCATCGCGCAGAACATGGCTGAATCGAAGCGCCACATTCCGCACTTCACCTATGTCGAGGAAATCGACGTGACGAAGATGGAGGAGATGCGCGCCGAAATGAACGAGTCGCGTGGGTCCCGGCCCAAGCTGACCGCGCTGCCGATCCTGATCGCCGCGATCTGCAAGACGCTGCGCGAGTACCCGATGCTCAACGCGCGCTATGACGACGAGGCCAATGTCGTCACCCGCTTCGGCGCGGTGCATCTGGGGATCGCCACCCAGACCGATGCCGGGCTGATGGTCCCCGTGCTGCGCGGCGCGGAAAGCTTGAGCGTCTGGGACATGGCGAGCGAGATCGCGCGGCTGGCCGATGCAGCGCGCAGCGGCAAGGCGAAGAGCGAGGAGCTTTCGGGCTCGACGCTGACGCTGACCTCGCTGGGTCCGCTCGGCGGTATCGCGACGACCCCGGTGATCAACCGGCCCGAGGTCGCGATCATCGGCCCCAACAAGATCGTCGAGCGGCCGATGGTGGTCGATGGCGCGGTGATCATCCGCAAGATGATGAACCTGTCGATCTCGTGCGATCACCGGGTGGTGGACGGCTATGACGCCGCCAGCTTCGTTCAGGCGCTCAAGCGCCGGATCGAGACGCCGATCTATATCTTCGCGGATTGAGATCAGACAGATAGCTGTCTGTTTACGTCACCCCCGCGAAGGCGGGGGGCCAGCTTTCTTTGTAACCGTCAGCTAGCAAGCGGGATTCCCGCGTTCGCGGGAATGACGATCGATCGGTTTTGCGGGATTTACCGCACGATCGCGCGGAAGGTGACGCGGCGCGTCTCGCCCTGCATCAGCGTGTCGCCGACGCGCCAGCGCAGGTGCGTGACGTCTTCCGGATTGGCCGGACGCCAGTTGCCGTTGCCCAGCCGCACGCGCAGCGCGGACAGCGGTCCCCAGCTACGGCCGCCGTCGATCGAGACCAGCTCGCTGCCATCGACGGTCTCGTCGAGCCGTACGGTGCGGGGCAGGGGGTTGGTCACGGTGAAGCCCTGCACGGGGCGATTGCCCGTGTTGCGATATTCGACGACATAGATCAGCCGCTCGCCCGGGCTCACCTGCCGCGCGGGTTCAAGCCGTACGCGGCGCGCGCCATCGGGCTGTGGTGCGATTCGTTCCACGAAAATGGAGGCCTTGGTCATGACATCGCTCGATGCCAGGGCCGCGCCAGGCATCAGCATGGCGGTCAGCGCGAGTGCAGTGCGCAGAAGCATTCAATTCCCCGATTTGCCCCCGCCGGGATGGTCCGGCTGCGGCCACGGGTACGTCCGATCTTCCAACATATGGTTAATGGCCCAGCAGGAAAGATGAATCGATGCCGCTGGATTGTGCGCGACATAACGGGCAGATATAGGCCGAAAACGCCCGGATTTTGGGCCAAGGGCCTATTTGCGCATGTCTTTACCTCCAGCCGAACGTACCGAAACCGATGAATTGCGGCGTGACCGCCTGCTCGCGGCGCTGGCGCTGATCGCGGGTGTCGCGCTTTTCCTGGCCTTTCCGTTCGCCATGCGCGCCGGTTCCGAGTTCTTCCTGCCGCTGGCGGTCGCGATCGTGCTGTCGATCGCGCTGGTGCCGGCGCTCGAATGGATGGAGCGGCGTGGGCTGCCCTCGATGGCGGCGGCCTTTCTCTGTCTGGTTCTGTTCCTGACGATCGCCAACGGCGCGCTGGCGGTGATCGTGGTGCCGGCGACGGACTGGTTTCTGCGGCTGCCCGACCGGATCCCCAAGATCATGGAGAATCTGGCGCCGCTGATCGACCTCTATTCGGACCTGCAGAAGTTTGTCGACGATACGACGCGGCTGGTTTCGGGTTCGATGGTGAAGGCACAGGCAGCGGCGACCGCCTCGCCCGAATCACTGCTCGACCTGTTTGCCAGCGCTGCACCCGCCGTCGCGCTGCAGATGGCGTTTGTGATCCTGCTGATCTTCTTCTTCCTCGCGGGCTGGACCAAGCTGCGCGAGAACGCGATCAACAGTCGTGGCAGCTTCACCGGCGCGATGGCGACCGCACGGGTGATCCAGAACGTCGTGTCGGCCACCTCGGCGTACCTCACCACCATCACCGTCATCAACCTGCTGCTGGGGCTGTCGGTGGGGATTGTCGTGTGGATGCTGGGCATGGAATCCCCCGCGATGTGGGGCGGGATCGTCGCTCTGCTCAATTTCATCCCCTATCTGGGGCCGGTGCTGGCGGCGGTGCTGCTGGCGCTGGGCGGGCTGATGACCTTTGGCGATCTCGGCACCGCGCTGATTCCCGCAAGCGTGCAGGTCGTCTTTCATCTGGTCGAGGCGAATCTGATCACGCCCGCGGTGCTCGGCCGCCGTCTGACGATGAACCCGCTGCTGATTCTCGTGTCGCTTAGCTACTGGGCCTGGGTCTGGGGCACGACCGGCGCGCTGCTGGCGGTGCCGCTGCTCATCATCATCCAGACCGTCGTGGCGGCGGCTGGCAAGCCGGATATCGCCGGATTCCTGTTCGAATCGGGAACGCTCACCCGGCAGCCGCGCGATGGAGAGACGGCAGCGACCGAGCCACTTTCGCCGGTTCGTGGGAAAAATTGAAAGAGGCTGTTGACAGGCGGCGAGACCGCTTCTAGTGGCAGCGCTCCAACGCGATGCGGGTGTAGCTCAGTTGGTTAGAGCGCCGGCCTGTCACGCCGGAGGTCGCGGGTTCGAGCCCCGTCACTCGCGCCATTGGTCTGGTGAGACTTCACCGCAATGGTCACCTGCATGCGTTGGAAATCATTCGAAAATAGCTGAAACGATCAGGCCCGCCAGCGGCCTGTTTCCATCCAGATCATCAGTGGTCGCATCGGCGCGATCCAGATGATCCCGGCGATGCAATAGATCACCGATTGCACGGCGATGTGCCAGTTGCCGATGACGCTGGAAAAGCTGGCGACGATCACCGCCCAGAGGGTGATGATCCCCAGGATCGCGAAAATGCCCACGGGCTTGCGCATGGTCGGCTTCATGGCAGAACTCTCTCGTTGGTCGGCAGCAGGACCTGCTGCTCGGTGATCACCGCGTCGAGCGGCATGTCGTGATCGTCGGTCGGGACGCGCTCGGCCTGCTGCACGGTCCAGCCCAGACCGATTCGGCGGGTATCCGGATGCTGGGCGCACCAGCCATCATAATGCCCGCCGCCCTGGCCCAACCGGTTCAGCGAGGCGTCAAAGGCGACCAGGGGCATGATCAGTGCATCGGGCACCACTTGGGGCATCGCCATATGCGGCTGATGTCCCCATGGGCCTTTTTCCAGCGTCTCTTCGGACCCGGTCCACAGCCGGAAGGCCAGCGGACCTGCATGCTCGCGCGTCCAGGGCAGGGCGATCATCTTGCCCATGTCGAGAAGATGCATCGCATAGCGCCCTGTCGGCACTTCGCCCGGCACGGCATGATACAGGCCGACGATCTCGGCGCTCTCGATCAGCGGCAGGATCGCGCGTGGCGGGCGGCCGAAGATCAGCGCGCGATGCGCTTGCGGAAGCGCCTGCCAGTGCTTCAAGCGTGCAGCGCGCATCGCCCGCCGCATCTCCCGCTTCTGGCTGAGTAGATCGGACAAGCGCGCACCTAACTGTCTGGAAGGGAAGGGGCCCGCTTAAGGGCCATGGTTGGAACCGCCTTGGCCGTTTGCTGGAATATCCTCTGACGCCAGTAACGTCAGGTGGGCGCCGTGTGCCTCTGGCCGGAGCCAGGACAGGGACAGCTCCCTTGGAAGATGTATCGCCTCAGGGATGTTCTCTGCAGCTCGTACCAGGCAGTCCCGAAAGGAGATTTAGGACGCAGCGCCCTGGTTCTCAAGCCCCGCCGCCAGATTCTCAATCCGTTTGGCCAGCTTCTCGATCGCACGCGCGGCCAGTTCGGTGTCGTTGTCGTGCGCCAGCAGGTCGCCCTGCTGCGGCGGGGCTGGCTCCGCCTTGGCCTTTTCCGCCGCCTTGGCCGCGAGCGCTTCGGCGGCCCGGTCCTGGGTTTCGGCAAGTTCATCGGCGAGCAGCAGCCCGGCAAACAGCAGGGCGCGGGTCTCGGTCAGTCCGCCAGAGGCACTGGCCTTGCGCGCCGCAGTGTCGAGCATCGTGCCCAGCCGCGCCAGATGTTGTTCCTCGCCGGGCTGGCAGGTGACGCTGTAGATTCGTCCGCCGATGGTCAGGCGCATATCGGGCATGGTGCTTACTCCGCCTTGGCCAGCAGGGCGTCGATCCCGGCCAGCGCTTCGGCAGCGGCAGCCTTGAGCACCGCGTGGCGCTCCAGCAACTCGTCGCTGGCGGCTATGGTGTGCGACTGCAGATTTTCGGCAAGGCCGACATGCGCCGATTCCAGCCGTGACAATGCTCGCTCCAATTGTCCGATAGCCAGGATAAGTCGTTCATTTGCCATGGAATGACCTTATCAACAAATGGCGCAAAATCAACTTTAGGACAAAGTGAGGCTTTTGCGGAACTTGACGCGGTGCACCACGGACACCAAAGGGTGACGCCAAAGCCGACTCGGCCTGCGCATTTGCATATGCAAAATCCTGTTTCGGCGCAGGCATCTAGGCTCTGATCGAGGATCAGCAGGGAGTTTCAAGGGGCGATGTCCGTTCAGTTTCAAGATCTCGCCAACGCCATTCGTGCCTTGTCGATGGATGCGGTTCAGGCTGCGAATAGCGGCCATCCCGGCATGCCCATGGGCATGGCCGATGTCGCCACGGTGCTGTTTGGCGAGTATCTGAAGTTCGATGCCAGCGCGCCCGACTGGGCCGATCGCGATCGTTTCGTGCTCTCCGCCGGACACGGATCGATGCTGATCTATTCGCTGCTGCACCTGACGGGCTATGCGCGCCCGACGATCGAGGACATTCGCAACTTCCGCCAGCTGCACAGCCCGTGCGCCGGTCACCCGGAGAATTTCGAACTGCCGGGTGTCGAGTGCACCACCGGCCCGCTGGGCCAGGGCCTGGCGATGGCGGTCGGCATGGCCATGGCCGAGCGGCACCTGAACGCCGAATTTGGCGACGAACTGGTCAGCCACCGCACCTGGGTAATCGCCGGCGACGGCTGCCTGATGGAAGGCATCAACCACGAGGCGGTGGGTCTTGCCGGGCATCTCAAGCTCGGCCAGCTCAACGTGCTGTGGGACGACAACCGCATTACCATCGACGGCGCGACCGATCTCTCGACCAGCGAGGACATTCGCGCGCGTCATGCCGCTGCGGGCTGGCATGTCGTCGATTGCGACGGCCATGATCCCGAATCGATCCGCGCCGCGCTCGATGCCGCCATCGTCGATCCGCGCCCGTCGCTGATCGCCTGCGCGACCGTGATCGGCAAGGGCGCGCCCAACAAGCAGGGCACCTCGGCGACGCACGGATCGCCGCTCGGCGCTGCCGAAGTCGACGCCGCGCGCGCCGCTCTGGGTTGGCAGCATGCACCGTTCGTGGTGCCCGACGACATCCGGGCGGCCTGGGCCGATTTCGGCCAGCGCGGCGCTGCCGAACATGCCGCCTGGGCGGATCGTCTCGCTGCATCGGACAAGGCCGCCGAATTCAAGCGCCGCATGGCAGGCGAACTGCCCGCCGGGTTCAGCCTGTCGCAGCACGTCGCCTCGCTGCTCGCCGAGCCGCAGAAGGTCGCGACCCGCAAGGCTTCCGAACTTGCGCTCGAGGCGATCAATCCACGCCTGCCCGAAACCGTGGGCGGCTCGGCCGACCTTACCGGATCGAACAACACCAAGACCGCAGGTCTCGGCGTGTTCAATTCGGCCAATTATGGCGGCCGCTACGTCAATTACGGCATCCGCGAATTCGGCATGGCCGCGGCGATGAACGGCCTGGCGCTGCACGGCGGGGTGATTCCCTATGGCGGCACCTTCCTGGTGTTTGCTGATTATTGCCGCGCCGCGATCCGGCTGTCCGCGCTGCAGCGTCAGCGGGTCATCTATGTGATGACGCATGACAGCATCGGCTTGGGTGAGGATGGCCCGACCCACCAGCCGGTCGAACATGTCATGAGCCTGCGCATGATGCCCAATCTGCTGACCTTCCGCCCCGGTGACGCGGTGGAAACGGCGGAGTGCTGGGAACTCGCCCTGCAGGCCCAGTCCACCCCGACCGTGCTCGCGCTGACCCGCCAGAACCTGCCGCAGTTCCGCCGCGTCGAGGCCGAGGGCAACCAGTGTGCGCGCGGTGCCTATCGCATCAAGACCGCCGGCAACAAGCGCCAGGTGGTGCTGATCGGCACGGGTTCGGAAGTATCGCTGGCGCTTGCCGTCGCCGACCAGCTCGAAGCTGCTGGCATCGGTGCGGATGTCGTCTCGATGCCGTGCTGGTCGCTGTTCGATGCGCAGCCGGAAAGCTATCGCGCCGATCTGCTTCCCGCCGATGTTCTCAAGGTCTCGATGGAAGCCGGCGTGACCTTTGGCTGGGAACGCTATGTCGGCCGTGATGGCCTCGCCTTCGGGATCGACAGCTTCGGTGCGTCGGCCCCGGCAGAGGCGCTGTTCGACCATTTCGGCCTCACGCCCGACAAGATCACGCCCGCCGTGCGCGCAGCCCTTGGTCAGGGTTGAGCTGGGGCTGACCCCAAACACAACGAATTGAAAGCAGGAGAATTCCCATGGCAGTCAAGGTTGCAATCAACGGTTTTGGCCGCATCGGCCGTCTGGTCGCGCGCGCGATTCTCGAGCGCACCGACCATGATCTCGAGCTGGTCGCGATCAACGATCTGGGCGATGCCAAGGCCAATGCCCTGCTGTTCAAGCGTGACAGCGTGCACGGCGCGTTCCCCGGCACGGTGAGCGCCGAGGGCGACAGCATGATCGTCAACGGCAAGGCGATCAAGGTGACCGCCGAGCGCGACCCCGCCAAGCTGCCGCATGGCGAGATGGGCGTCGACATTGCGCTCGAATGCACCGGCTTCTTCGCCGACAAGGCCAAGGCCAGCGCGCACCTGACCGCTGGTGCGAAGCGCGTGCTGATCTCGGCACCCGCCACCGGTGCGGACAAGACCATCGTCTATGGCGTCAACCATGACGTGCTGACCGCCGACGATTTGGTCGTCTCGAACGCCAGCTGCACCACCAACTGCCTCGCGCCGATGGCCAAGGTGCTCAACGATCTGGTCGGCATCGAACGCGGCCTGATGAACACGGTGCACAGCTATACCAACGACCAGAAGATCCTCGACCAGATCCATGGCGACATGCGCCGTGCGCGCGCTGCTGCGATGTCGATGATCCCGACCACCACGGGTGCTGCCCGCGCCGTCGGCCTGGTGCTGCCTGAGCTCAAGGGCAAGCTCGACGGATCGGCGATTCGCGTGCCGACCCCCAATGTCAGCCTGGTCGACCTGACCTTCACCCCGGGCCGCGACACCACGGTCGAGGAAATCAACGGCGCGCTCAAGGCCGCCGCAGAAGGCTCGCTCAAGGGCGTTCTCGCCTATACCGACGAGCCGCTCGTCTCGATCGATTTCAACCACGATCCAGCCAGCTCGACCATCGACAGTCTGGAAACCGCAGTGATCGACGGCAAGCTTGTCCGCGTGATCAGCTGGTATGACAATGAATGGGGCTTCTCCAACCGCATGGTCGATACCGCTGGCGTCATCGCCGGGCTGATCTGATCGCGGCAGACAAGACAAGGAGAGGACGCCAGCGCATGTTCAAGACCCTCGATGACCTGATAGCCGACCGCCACGGACTGGCGGGCAAGCCCGTCCTGGTTCGCGAAGACTTGAACGTGCCGATCCACGAAGGCCGGGTGTCCGATGATACCCGGCTGCGTGCTGCAATGCCGACCCTCGCCGAACTCGCCGATCATGGCGCCAAGGTGCTGGTGCTCGCGCATTTCGGGCGCCCCAAGGGCAAGGTCGATCCCGAGTTCACGCTGCGCCCGATCGCGCATGCGCTGTCCGAAGTGATGGGCCGCCCGGTCGGCTTTCTCGAATCGCCCGATCGTCACGCGATCGACGTGCTCGATCCGGGCAGCATCACCGTGCTCGAGAACAGCCGCTTCTTCCCCGGCGAGGAGAAGAACGATCCCGTGCTGGCCAAGCAGATCGCCTCGCTCGGCGATTTCTATGTCAATGACGCCTTTTCCGCCGCGCACCGCGCGCATGTTACCACCGAAGGGCTGGCGCATGTGCTGCCCGCCTTTGCCGGTCGGCAGATGGAAGCAGAACTGAAGGCGCTCGAGGCGGCGCTCGGCAAGCCCGAGCATCCGGTCGCGGCGGTGGTCGGTGGCTCCAAGGTTTCGACCAAGCTCGACGTGCTGACCAACCTGGTCGGCAAGGTCGATCATCTGATCATCGGCGGCGGTATGGCGAACACCTTCCTCGCCGCGCGCGGGGTCGATGTCGGCAAGTCGCTGTGCGAGCATGATCTGGCCGACACCGCCAATGCCATTCTCGATGCCGCCGATGCCGCCGGCTGCACCGTGCATCTGCCCTATGACGTGGTCGTGGCCAAGGAATTCGGCGCGAACGTGCCGTGCCGCACCGCCAATGTGCACGAGGTCGAAGCCGACGAGATGATCCTCGATGTCGGCGCGGCCGCAGTCGAGGCGCTGTCCGATGTGCTCAAGACCTGCCGCACCCTCGTGTGGAACGGCCCGCTCGGCGCGTTCGAATATCCGCCCTTTGACACGGCCACCGTGGCCCTGGCGCGCACCGCAGCCGCGCTCACCCGTGAAGGCACGCTCGTGTCGGTGGCAGGCGGCGGCGATACCGTGGCGGCGCTCAATCACGCCGGCGCAGCGGATGATTTCTCTTTCGTTTCAACCGCTGGTGGCGCTTTCCTCGAATGGATGGAAGGCAAGGAGCTGCCCGGCGTCAAGGCGCTCGAAAGCTGAGCGCCGATCCGCAACAATCAACCAATAAGCCTAAAATCAGGGAAGAGTGACAATGACCGACACCGCCGTTTTCAACGAGATGCTGGCCAAGATCGAATCGGGCCAGGGTTTCATCGCCGCGCTCGACCAGAGCGGCGGTTCGACGCCCAAGGCGCTCAAGGGCTATGGCATCGAAGACGGCGCGTGGGCCAATGACGAGGAAATGTTCGCGCTGATCCACGGCATGCGCAGCCGCATCGTCACCTCGCCCTGCTTCAATGGCGACAAAGTGATCGGCGCGATCCTGTTCGAGCGCACCATGGACGGTGAAGCCGGCGGCAAGCCCGTCCCTGCGCTGCTCTGGGAGCGCGGCGTGGTTCCGTTCCTCAAGGTGGACAAGGGCCTGGAAGACGAGGCGGACGGCGTGCAGCTGATGAAGCCGATTGGCGGTCTGGGTAACCTGCTCGAACGCGCCAAGGGCCTCGGCATTTTCGGCACCAAGATGCGCTCAGTGATCAACTCGGCATCGGAAAGCGGCATCGCGGCGATCGTGAAGCAGCAGTTCGAGGTCGCCGGCGAAATCCTCGACCACGGCTTGATCCCGATCATCGAGCCCGAAGTGAACATCAAGAGCGAGACGCGCGGCCAGTGCGACGCGATCCTCAATGCTGAACTGAAAAAGGCGCTAGATGCACTGCCCGAAGGTCGCCGCGTGATGCTCAAGCTCTCGCTGCCCGAGCAGCCCGGCCTGTTCGCCGATCTGGTGGCGCACCCGGCGGTGGTCCGCGTCGTCGCGCTGTCGGGCGGGTTCAGCCGCGCCGAAGCCTGTGTCGAGCTGGCCAAGAACCCCGGCGTGATCGCCAGCTTCTCGCGTGCGCTGCTGAACGATCTCAAGCACCAGATGAGCGACGAGGAGTTCGATGCCTCGCTCAGCGGTGCGATCGACGAGATCCACGCCGCATCGGTGGCCTGATCTCATGAACGACCCTGGCTGCCAGCTCTATCTGATCTCCCCGCGCGATGTGGGCGGGGATTTCCCGGATCGGCTGCGCGCAGCGCTGGAGGCGGGGCCGGTGGCGGCGTTCCAGTTCCGGGTCAAGGATATCGACCAGCACGCCGCCGCGCGGCTCGCCGCGCCGCTCCAGGCAATCTGCGCCGAGCATGACTGCGCGTTCATCGTCAATGACAGCATCGCGCTTGCCAAAAGGCTGGGCGCGGATGGCGTGCATCTGGGGCAGGGCGATGGCGATCCGCGCGAGGCGCGCGATGTGCTGGGCCGTGACGCGCAGATCGGCGCTACCTGCCATAACAGCCGCCATCTGGCGCTCGAAGCGGGTGAGGCGGGCGCAGACTATGTCGCTTTTGGCGCCTTCTATCCCAGCGAGACCAAGCAGGCGAAATATCAGGCCGAGCCCGAAATCCTCCATTGGTGGTCGTCGATGATGGAGCTGCCCTGCGTTGCGATCGGCGGGATCACGGTTGCCAATGCGGCCCCTCTGGTCGAGGCGGGGGCGGACTTTCTGGCGGTGTCAGGCGGCGTGTGGAATCATGCAGGAGGCCCGGCATCAGCCGTGCGAGAGTTCCTTGCGATCATGGCTGAACACCGGCGCACAGACGCGGCCTGAGCTTTCGAGCCGAGTCAGATAGCTGACGAAATCGGCCTCGAATTCCTCGACATCTGGGGTCCCTTCACCGCGCCCCGAATGCGCCGAGGCGATCTCGTTGCGGGTGCGGCCGAAAATGCCGGCGGCGGGAGTCTTGATGCTGAACAAGGGCATGATCGTTTGGTCCAATCCCCGGCGGCTTCATAGCAGCTTTGGGGCTTTCATTGCTATACTATCTGCGATGCGCGTTAGATAGGAAGAAACCGTCATCTTGACGTCATATCGACGGGGGAGCGGCTCCGCACGACCGATGCGATCTGTCCGCACCGATCGTACGCAAACGCGAGCCAAAGCGCTTGCCATGCCCGCATCATGCGCCTAGAGGGCCTGTCCATTCCCTGAAATCCAATGGAAACGAGCCTCGCATGAAGATCAGCGGTGTCGATATTCGCCCCGGTAACATTCTGGAACATGAAGGTGGCATCTGGAAGGTTGCCAAGATTCAGCACACCCAGCCCGGCAAGGGCGGTGCTTTCATGCAGGTCGAGATGAAGAATCTCGAGGACGGCCGCAAGACCAACATCCGTTATCGCAGTGCCGATACCGTCGAGAAGGTCCGGCTCGATACCAAGGACTTCCAGTTCCTGTTCGCCGATGGCGACGACTATGTCTTCATGGACCAGGAAACCTACGACCAGATCACCATTGCAGCCAAGTTGCTGGGTGACGAAGCTGCCTTCCTGCAGGACGGCATGCAGGTCACGCTCGAGCTCTATGACGAACGCCCGATCTCGGTGCAGCTGCCCGATACGATCGAAGCGACGATCGTCGAGGCCGATGCCGTGGTGAAGGGGCAGACGGCCTCGTCGAGCTACAAGCCTGCGATCCTCGACAATGGCGTGCGCGTGATGGTGCCGCCGCACATCAGCAGCGGCACGCGCATCGTCGTCGATGTCTATGCCAAGGAATATGTCCGCAAGGCGGACTGATCGGACCTGTATTCATGCCTGCCATTTCAGCCATCATCCGTGTCATGGAAAGCGCCGCGCGCAAGGCGGGCGGCCGCCTGCGGCGTGACTTTGGCGAGGTGGAGCATCTCCAGGTCTCGAAAAAGGGCCCGGCGGATTTCGTGTCCAAGGCCGACCAGCATGCCGAGCGCGTGCTCTATGACGAACTGAGCAAGGCGCGTCCGGGTTGGGGTTTCCTGCTCGAAGAGGGCGGCGACATCCCCGCCGAGCCCGGCAAGCCGCGCTTCATCATCGATCCGCTCGACGGGACCAGCAATTTCCTGCACGGCATCCCGCATTTCGCGATCTCGATCGCGGTGCAGGAACCGACGCTCGACGGCAAGGGCTGGGGCGAGATCAGCGCGGCACTGATATATCAACCGGTGACCGACGAAAGCTATTGGGCCGAAAAGTCGCGCGGTGCGTGGCTGCACGATCGCCGTCTGCGCGTGTCGGGCCGCCGCAACCTCAGCGAGGCGCTGATCGCGACCGGCATTCCGTTCCTCGGCCATGGCGACATGGCGGAATGGACGCGCATCTTTGGCGCGATTGCACCTGAAGTGGCGGGCATCCGGCGCTTCGGCGCGGCCTCGCTCGATCTCGCCTGGCTCGCCGCCGGCAAGTTCGACGGCTTCTGGGAAAGCGGCCTCAAGCCGTGGGACGTGGCCGCCGGCATCCTGCTGGTGCGCGAAGCTGGCGGTTTCGTCACCGATTTCCGGGGCGGCAACCAACCGATGGAGCGCCAGCAGGTGATCGCAGGCAATGATGCGCTGCACTCGCGCCTGCACAAGCTGCTGGTCGGCGCGCTGCGCTGACCGGCTGGCCGCGACGGACCGTTACTCCGTCACGAACCTGCGATATTGCTGCATCTGGTCGAGCCAGACGCTCAGATTCTCGTTGAACACCGCCTGGGGAATGCCGCCCTTGTCGGTGTCGACGTCCATCACCAGCACCGGATCATTCTCGTCGTCGCGATAGGCGCGGACGAAACGCTTTTTCGCGTTCCATTCGTTGAGCTTTTCGAGGCTGAAATCCTTGCGGTCGTTGAAGCCGAAATAGAATTGCAGCGTCGCGCAATTGGTGCGGGCGTCATCGCAGTTCATCAATGCGACCAGAAAGGGCATGTCGTCATAGGCGCTGCGGATATAGGGATTGCCCTCTCCCTGCTTCAGTTCGCTCGGGAGGCCGCGCGCCTTGAGCACTGCCTCGATGCTCTGCGGACTGCTGGCCATCACATTCTGCGCCTGAGCGGGCTGGACCATGACCGCCGTGATCGCAACGGCTGCAAGAACGCCTGAACGATACCCCTTCATTGTCCCGATTCCCTCCATTTTGCCGGTGCATGCTGCGGCGCAACGATGCACTAGACCGGCAACCCTGTTCCGATTGTGCCGAAACGCACAGAAATGCGCAACTTTTCGTCGCTTTCTGCCCTGTAACCTGTGCGTCAAAAAAGGGGGTGATCCGGCTTGCGATAGGCGGTCCGCTGGCCTAAAGACGCCGCAAGCAACACGCACGAATGGGACGCGCGCATGGCCGAATATCTGCCGATCCTGCTGTTCCTGGCGGTCGCTCTGCTCTTGTCGGTGGCGTTTGTCTTCCTGCCGATCGGAGTGTCGCGGCTCACAGGAGCGCACAAACCGACTGTCGCCAAGCTGAGCGAATATGAATGCGGCTTTCCCGCGTTCGAGGATTCGCGCAGCCAGTTCGACGTCCGCTTCTACCTCGTCGCCATTCTGTTCATCATCTTCGATCTCGAAGCCGCGTTCCTGTTCCCCTGGGCAGTCTCGCTCGAACAGATCGGCTGGGCCGGCTGGCTCACGATGATGGTGTTCCTCTTCGAACTGGTCATCGGCCTGATTTACGCATGGAAAGTGGGAGCACTCGATTGGGAGTAAATCCGCAAAATCCGGCGCTCGTCACCGGCACTTCCGGCGCGGTCGTTCCGCCTGCCGGTACGCTGCCTGACGCCGGTTTCTTCAACGACATCAACGCCGAGGTTTCGGACAAGGGTTTCCTCGTCACGTCGACCGAAGAGCTGTTCCAATGGGCGCGCACCGGTTCGCTCTGGTGGATGACCTTCGGTCTGGCCTGCTGCGCGGTGGAGATGATCCACGTCAACATGCCGCGCTACGACATGGAGCGCTTTGGCGTCGCGCCGCGCGCCTCGCCGCGCCAGTCCGACGTGATGATCGTCGCGGGGACCCTCTGCAACAAGATGGCCCCGGCGTTGCGCCGCGTCTATGATCAGATGTCCGAGCCGAAATACGTGATTTCGATGGGCAGCTGCGCCAATGGCGGCGGCTATTATCATTACAGCTATTCGGTGGTGCGCGGCTGCGACCGCATCGTTCCGGTGGACATCTATGTCCCCGGCTGCCCGCCGACCGCCGAGGCTCTGCTCTACGGTGTGATGCAGTTGCAGCGCAAGATCCGCCGGGTGGGCACGATCGAACGCTGATTTGAGTGAAGGGCCTGCTGTGGAGGCGGGCCGGTTAAGGGACGCACATGGGACATTCGGCGCCACGCTATGCCGTTCTCGATGGCTTGGGCGATGCTGTCGCCGCCACGCTGGGCAACCGGCTGCTGGCGACGCGCTTCACCCAGGGCGAATATTGCTTCACCGTCCGCCGCGAGGCGGTGGCGGAGGCACTCGACCTGCTGCGTGACGTGCACGAGTATCAACAGCTCATGGAGATCGCGGGCGTCGATTACCCGGATCGCGCAGAACGGTTCGAGGTGGTCTATTGCTTGCTCAGCCTGACGAAGAACCACCGTATCCGCGTCGCGTGCACGACCGACGAGGACACCCCGGTGCCGACCGTCACCCATATCTGGGAGGTTGCCGGCTGGCTCGAGCGCGAGGTGTACGACATGTACGGCGTGATCTTTGCCGGAAACCAGGACCTGCGCCGCATCCTCACCGATTACGGTTTTCGTGGTCATCCCTTCCGCAAGGACTTCCCGCTCACCGGCTATAGCGAGATGCGCTATTCGGAAGAGCAGGGCCGGGTAGTCTACGAGCCGGTGAAGCTGGCGCAGGACTTCCGCAATTTCGATTTCACCTCGCCCTGGGAAGGTGCGGATTACGTGCTGCCGGGCGACGAGAAGTCGCTGGGTGGTCCGCCGCCTTCGGCCACCCCGAAGACTACCGACAAGCCGGCGGACACCGGTGCGGGCGCGGCTGCCAACAAGGAAGCCGCCAAGCCCAGCGAGAATGCACCCAAGGAGGATAAGGCGTGATGGCCGAGTCGCTTCAGGACATGACAGTCGATGGTCTGGTCGAACAGGATTCGACCACCGGCGATCTGGAAATCCAGAATTACACGATCAATTTCGGACCTCAGCACCCGGCGGCGCACGGGGTGCTGCGCATGGTGATGGAGCTCGATGGCGAGATTGTCGAGCGCATCGATCCGCATGTCGGTCTGCTCCACCGCGGCACCGAAAAGCTGATCGAGTACAAGACGTATCTGCAGGCGCTGCCTTATTTCGACCGGCTCGATTACTGCTCGCCGCTGGCGATGGAGTACAGCTATGTGCTCGCGATCGAGAAGCTGCTGAACCTCGAGGTTCCGCTGCGCGCCCAGTATCTGCGCGTGCTGTTCGCCGAACTGACCCGCATCTGCAATCACATGCTCAATCTCGGTGCGCATGTGATGGACGTGGGCGCGATGACGCCCAACCTGTGGCTGTTCGAAATCCGCGAGGACTGTCTCAACTTCTTCGAACGCGCGTCGGGCGCGCGCATGCACAGCGCCTGGTTCCGCCCCGGCGGCGTGCACCAGGATGTGCCGCTCAAGCTGCTCACCGATCTCGCCGACTGGCTCGACACCTTCCCCAAGCTTTTCGAGGATTCGATGAGCCTGGTGGTCGACAACCGCATCTTCAAGCAGCGCAATGTCGATATCGCCGTGGTGTCGAAGGACGATGCGGTGCGCTGGGGCTTTTCGGGCCCGATGATCCGCGGCAGCGGCATTCCCTGGGACCTGCGCAAGTCGCAGCCCTATGACGTGTACGATCGCATGGAATTCGACGTGCCCGTCGGCACGCGCGGCGACTGCTATGACCGGTTCATGGTCCGCGTCGAGGAAGTGCGCCAGTCCGCGCAGATCATGCGCCAGTGCCTCAACGAGATGCCCGAAGGGCCGATCGCCTCGCTCGACCGCAAGGTCGTTCCGCCCAAGCGCGGCGAGATGAAGCAGTCGATGGAAGCGCTGATCCACCACTTCAAGCTCTATACCGAAGGCTTCCATGTGCCGGCGGGCGAGGTCTATGTCGCGACCGAAAGCCCCAAGGGCGAATTTGGCGTCTATCTGGTCAGCGACGGCACCAACAAGCCCTATCGCTGCAAGATCCGCCCGACCGCGTTTTCGCACCTGCAAGCCATGGAGTTCATGAGCAAGGGGCACATGCTGTCCGACGCGACCGCCATTCTGGGCGCGATCGACGTTGTGTTCGGGGAGTGCGACCGGTGATCGAACGGTTGGCCGTGGCAGAGGCGATGATTGCGCATTACAACGCGCAGGACGCTGATGCCTATGTCGCGCTGATGACCGAGGATGCCTGCGAGGCAGGCTATCGCGGTGCAGTGCTGCGCGAGGGACGCGAAGGCGTGCGGGCAGGGCTCAAGGCGATGTTCGCCGAGTTTCCGCAAAACCGCGCGGAAATCCTGTCCGGCCATCTGCTCGGCGAGACGGTGGTCCTGCACGAGAAGGTCTCGCGCTCGGCCGATGCCGAGCCGTTCGAGGTCATGTCGATCTACAGTTTTGAAGGCGACAAGGTGTCGCGCGTGGAGTTTGTCCGCTGATGGCTGACGCAGCCCATATCCCCGATGAAGCCGAAACCCGCGCCCGCTGGGGCGGTTTTGCATTCACCGACGAGAATCTCGCCAAGGCGAGGACGATCATCGCGCGCTATCCCGAAGGGCGCCAGCGCAGCGCGGTGATGCCGCTGCTCGATCTCGCCCAGCGACAGGTGGGTGCGGAGACGCAGACGCAAGGATGGCTGCCGGTCCCGGTGATCGAATATGTCGCCGCGATGCTCGATATGCCGTATATCCGGGCCTACGAGGTCGCGAGCTTCTATACGATGTACAATCTCGCGCCGGTGGGCCGCTATCATGTGCAGGTATGCGGCACCACGCCGTGCCTGTTGCGCGGTTCGGACGATGTGATGGCCGCCTGCGCCAACAAGGGGCTCGTCAAGGGCAAGACGACGCCCGACGGCCTGTTCACGCTGACCGAGGTAGAGTGCATGGGCAATTGCGCCAATGCGCCCATGGTGCAGATCAACGACGACAATTTCGAGGATCTGGATTACGATCGCACGATCGGCATCCTGGAAGCCTTGGCAGCCGGCGAGAGCCCCAAGCCGGGCACCCAGATTCCAGGCCGTCATACCAGCGAACCCGAAGGCGGGCCGACCACGCTCAAGCAGATGGTCGATGCCAATCATGACTATCGGGGTGAATGGGGATGACGACGCCGGTCAAGGCCGGGGTTCCGCTGCTCGGCATCATCTTTCTGGCGCTGGCGATCTTCAAGTTCGTCCAGGGCGACGGATGGGTGGTCTGGGCGATTTTGGCGTTTTTGTTCGGCGGTTTCGGCATTTTCAGCCGCAGCCGTTCTGGAGGTAATCAGTCGTGAGTCTCGCTGACAAGGATCGCATCTTCACCAATGTCTACGGGTTCCAGCCCTGGAACCTGAAGGCAGCCGAGGCGCGTGGCGACTGGGACAAGACCAAGGACCTGATTGCCTGGGGCCAGGACAGGATCATCGAGGAAGTGAAGGCATCGGGCCTGCGCGGACGCGGCGGTGCGGGCTTCCCCACCGGCATGAAGTGGAGCTTCATGCCCAAGGAATCGAAGGACGGCCGTCCGAGCTTCCTGGTCATCAACGCCGACGAATCCGAGCCCGGCAGCTGCAAGGACCGCGAGATCCTGCGTCACGACCCGCACAAGCTGATCGAGGGCGCGCTGATCGCCGGTTTCGCGATGCGCGCGCGCGCGGCCTATATCTATGTGCGCGGGGAATATATCCGCGAGGCCGAAGTGCTGCAGGCCGCGGTCGACGAGGCCTATGAGGCTGGGCTGATCGGCAAGAATGCCGCCAAGTCGGGTTATGATTTCGACGTGTTCGTCCATCGCGGTGCGGGCGCCTATATCTGCGGCGAAGAGACCGCGATGATAGAGAGCCTCGAGGGCAAGAAGGGCCAGCCCCGCCTGAAGCCGCCGTTCCCGGCAGGCGCAGGCCTCTATGGCTGCCCGACCACGGTCAACAATGTCGAATCGATCGCGGTCGTGCCGACGATTCTGCGCCGCAGCGCGGCCTGGTTCGCCAGTTTCGGTCGCGAGAACAACAAGGGGACCAAGCTGTTCCAGATCAGCGGGCATGTCGAAAAGCCCTGCGTGGTCGAGGAAGCGATGAGCATCCCGTTCCGCGAACTGATCGAAAAGCATTGCGGCGGCATTCGCGGCGGTTGGGATAATCTGCTGGCGGTGATCCCCGGCGGATCGTCGGTGCCGCTGGTGCCGGCAGCCCAGATCATTGACGCACCGATGGATTTCGACGGTCTCAAGGATGTCGGATCGGGTCTCGGCACTGCCGCGATCATCGTCATGGACAAGTCCACCGACATCGTCCAGGCGATCAGCCGGCTCAGCTATTTCTACAAGCATGAGAGCTGTGGCCAGTGCACGCCGTGCCGTGAAGGCACCGGCTGGATGTGGCGCGTCATGGAGCGCATGCGCACCGGCGATGCCGATCTCAGCGAAATCGATACGCTTTACGAAGTCACGAAACAGGTCGAAGGGCACACCATCTGCGCTCTGGGCGATGCCGCCGCCTGGCCCATCCAGGGCCTGATCCGGCATTTCCGCCCCGAGATGGAACGCCGCATCATCGAGAAGCAGGGCACTGGTTCAATGATGGAGGCTGCAGAATGAGGACGTTTGCAAAGGCGACACTGGCCGTGCTGGCCATGGCATCGATGACGGCTCCGGCGCTGGCGACCGGCGCTGGCTGGTGGAACATGCCTGACGAGGCGGTCAAGACCGCGCTCAAGCGCAACGCGCTGGGCGGGGCGGATACGATGCGCGCCTTTGCCCTCTGTGCGGTCAAGCGGAACCCCAAATATGTCGAGGCGCTGCTGGCCACGACCCAGGGCAGCCTGGAAGAGCGGGCCGCTTCGCGCAGCCTGACCCAAGCCAATTTCGATTGCATGCCGTCGGGCGAGTTCACGCTGGGCGGTCTTTCGGTGCGCGGCAGCCTTGCCGAAGCGATGTTCTGGACGCGCTATGCCGACGCCAATGTCGACGCGCTGAAGGTGCGCAGCGACGAGAAGGGCGAGAAGGAGCGGTTTGCAGACTGCGCAGCCGATGGCAGCTTGGACGAGGTTCGTGCGTTGATCGCCACCGCGCCCAAGAGCAAGGATGAGAGCGAGGCGCTCAATGCGCTGATGCCGCGTCTGCGCGATTGCATCGCAAAGACCAGCTTCAGTTCGATGGACAATGCCTCGGCGCGCTCGCTCATGGCAGAGTCGCTGTATCGCGCGGCCAAGCGCGGTGCGGTGAGCTGATCGATGCTGCTGGGCGGTGCGATCCTGATCAAAACCCGCGGCGTGCGCAATCACGCCGCCTCTGCATTGTACGACCGGGCGCTGGCAGCGTCCGGTGGTGGAGACAAGAATGCCTAAGCTTACCGTCGACGGGATCGAGGTCGAAGTCCCCCAGGGGGCGACCGTGCTGCAGGCCTGCGAGGCCGCCGGCAAGGAAATCCCGCGCTTCTGCTATCATGAACGGCTGAGCATTGCCGGCAACTGCCGCATGTGCCTGGTCGAGGTGAAGCCCGGACCGCCCAAGCCGCAGGCCAGCTGCGCGCTGCCCGCGATGGACAATCAGGAAGTTCGCACCAACTCGGACATGGTGAAGAAGGCGCGCGAAGGCGTCATGGAATTCCTGCTGATCAACCATCCGCTCGATTGCCCGATCTGCGATCAGGGCGGCGAGTGCGACCTGCAGGACCAGTCGGTCGCCTATGGCCGCGGCGGATCGCGCTATGACGAGAACAAGCGCGCCGTCACCGAAAAGTACATGGGTCCCATCATCAAGACGGTGATGACCCGGTGCATCCACTGCACCCGCTGCGTGCGCTTTGCCGAGGAAGTGGCCGGCACCGAGCAGATCGGCGCGATCGGTCGCGGCGAGAACATGCAGATCACCAGCTATCTGGAAAAGGCGGTCTCGTCCGAGCTTTCGGGCAATGTCATCGACCTGTGCCCGGTCGGTGCGCTCACGTCTCGCCCTTACGCTTATGAGGCGCGTCCGTGGGAGCTCAAGAAGACGCTCGGCATCGACGTGATGGACGCGGTCGGCACCAATATCCGCTTCGACAGTCGGGGCAGGGAAGTGCTGCGCGTGCTGCCGCGCGTCAATGACGACGTCAACGAGGAATGGGCGCACGACAAGACCCGCTATGCGGTCGATGGCCTGATGCGTCGCCGTCTCGACCGACCCTATGTGCGCCGCGAAGGCAAGCTCGTCCCGGCAAGCTGGGCCGAGGCGTTCCAGGCAATCGCCGACGTGAACGCTGGCTCCAGCGTCGCCGCTGTTGCTGGCGACCTGCTCGACTGCGAAACCATGTTCGCCGCGCGCGAACTGCTGGCGACAATGGGCTCGACGCTGATTGAAGGCCGCCAGACCGGCCTGAAATATGATGTTTCGAATCTCGCTGCGGTCAATTTCAACTCGACGCTGAACGGCATCGAGACCGCCGACGCGATCCTGCTCGTCGGCACCAACCCGCGCTGGGAAGCGCCGCTGGTCAACACGCGCATCCGCAAGGCGATCAAGCACGGTGCCAAGGTTTTTGGTATCGGCGCCGAGATCGACCTGACCTACAAGGTCGAATGGCTGGGCAATGACATGGGTCTGCTGGCGAAGCTGCCCGGTGCGGTCGCCGAGGCACTGAAGGGGGCGAAGCGCCCCGCGATCATTCTGGGCGGTGGCGCGCTTGGCGTCGAGGGCGCGCATGGCGCGGCGCTGGCGCTGGCAGAGAGTTTCAATCTGGTCCGCGACACCGAAGACGGTCCGTGGAACGGCTTCAACGTCCTGCACATGGCGGCTTCGCGCATGGGCGGACTGATGCTGGGCTGGGCGCAGCCGGGCGGCATTGCCGATCTGGTCGCAGCCAAGCCGAAGCTGCTGTTCGCGCTGGGCGCGGACGAGGTCGACTTCACCAAGTTCGACGGCAGCTTCAAGGTGTTCGTCGGCCATCATGGCGACAAGGGCGCGGCGGCAGCGGATGTCATCCTGCCCTCAGCGGCTTACCCTGAAAAGAACGGCACCTATGTCAACGTCGAGGGCCGGGTGCAAATGAGCGACAAGGCCGTGTTCGCGCCGGGCGATGCCCGCGAGGACTGGTCGATCCTGCGCGCGCTGTCCGAAGTGCTGGGTCACAAGCTGCCATTCGACAGCTTTGCCGAATGCCGCGCGGCGATGATCGCAGCGGTCCCGGCGCTCGGTGTCGAAGGGTTGGCAACCTACGAATGGTCCCCGCCCAAGCTCGCCGCCAGCCCCTCGGGCGAGGTCGGCTATCCGATCAAGGATTTCTATCTCACCAACGCCATCGCGCGCGCCTCTGCGACGATGCAGCGCTGCTCGGCCGAACTGCTGCACGGCGAAGACATGCTGGAGGCCGCAGAATGACCGAGTTTTTTCAGTCCGCATTGGGCACCGGCTGGGGCTGGTTCGTCGCCAATCTCATCCTGATCCTGCTCATCGCGCTTCCGGTGATGCTCTCGGTCGCGATCGTCATCTATTTCGATCGCAAGATCTGGGCGGCGATGGCGCTTCGGCGCGGGCCGAACGTTGTCGGCCCCTTCGGCATCCTGCAGAGCTTTGCCGATGCGGCCAAGGTGTTCCTGCAGGAAACGATCATTCCCTCGAGCGCCAACAAGGGCCTGTTCCTGCTCGCGCCGATCATCACCTTCACCGTGGCGCTCTTGAGCTGGGCGGTGATCCCGTTCGACCAGGACATGGTGCTGGCAGACATCAATGTCGGGCTGCTCTACATTCTCGCGGTGAGCTCGCTCGGCGTGTACGGCGTCGTGATCGCCGGCTGGGCGTCCAACTCCAAATATCCTTTCTTCTCGGCGCTGCGTGCGTCGGCGCAG
Organism: Blastomonas sp. 34TW; assembly: GCF_059803595.1. Classification (NCBI taxonomy): domain Bacteria; kingdom Pseudomonadati; phylum Pseudomonadota; class Alphaproteobacteria; order Sphingomonadales; family Blastomonadaceae; genus Blastomonas; species Blastomonas sp. 34TW. The sequence continues at coordinate 128,935 of NZ_JAPFGW010000004.1, read as the reverse complement.
ATGATCTCTTACGAGGTCTCGATCGGCTTCATCATCGTGACCGTGGTGCTGTGGACTGGCAGCTTCAACCTCAACGCGATCGTCGAGGCGCAGCGCGGTCATGGCCTTGGCTTCATCAACTGGTACGGGTTCAACCTGCTGCTCTACCCGATGGCGGTGATGTTCCTGATCTCCTCGCTGGCCGAAACCGCGCGCGCGCCGTTCGACCTCACCGAAGCGGAGAGCGAGCTCGTCGCAGGCTATCAGACCGAATATTCGTCGATGGCGTTTGCGCTGTTCTGGCTGGGCGAATATGCCAACGTGCTGCTGATGTGCACGCTCAACGCGGTGCTGTTCTGGGGTGGCTGGCTGCCGCCGTTCGAATGGGAGCCGCTTTATGCCGTGCCCGGCATCGTGTGGCTGATCATCAAGATTTCCGCCTTTTTCTTCATCTTCAGCTGGGTCAAGGCCACCGTTCCCCGGTACCGCTATGACCAGCTGATGCGGCTGGGCTGGAAGGTGTTCCTGCCCATCTCGCTGCTGTGGATTTTCCTGGTGTCGGGTTACCTGATGCTGACGAAATACGGGGTCTGATTACCATGTTGCAGACGATCAAGGCGTTCACGCTCTATGAGTTCGTGAAGGCCCATGCGCTGACGCTGAAATATTTCTTCAAGCCCAAGGCGACGATCAACTATCCGTTCGAGAAGAACCCGCTGAGCCCGCGTTTCCGCGGCGAGCATGCGCTGCGTCGCTATCCCAACGGCGAAGAACGTTGCATCGCGTGCAAGCTCTGCGAAGCCGTGTGTCCGGCCCAGGCGATCACGATCGAGGCCGAGCCGCGCGAGGACGGATCGCGGCGCACCACGCGCTACGATATCGACATGACCAAGTGCATTTATTGCGGTTTCTGTCAGGAGGCATGCCCGGTCGACGCGATCGTCGAGGGACCGAATTTCGAATATGCGACGGAAACCCGCGAGGAGCTGATCTACGACAAGGGCAAGCTTCTTGAGAATGGCGACAAATGGGAACGAGCCATTGCCGCCAACCTTGAAGCCGATGCCCCTTATCGTTAAGGCGCACTCGAATTCGATTCACGCACGGTCCTGATGTCCGCTGGGAGAGGCGGACAGGGGCCTGACACAAGACCAGCTCGATTGGGCGCATCGGGGGCTGTAAAGCTTTGATCCAGATTTTTGCCTTTTATCTGTTCGCGTCGGTGGTGATCGCCAGCGGTGCGTTCACGATCCTCGCGCGCAACCCGGTGCACTCGGTGCTCTGGCTTATCCTTGCGTTCTTCAATGCCGCAGGCCTGATGGTGCTGATCGGCGCGGAATTCATCGCGATGCTGCTCGTCATCGTCTATGTCGGCGCGGTCGCGGTGCTGTTCCTGTTCGTCGTGATGATGCTCGACATCGACTTTGCCGAGCTGCGCGGCGGCTTCATGAAGAACCTGCCGCTGGGCCTCGCGCTCGCCGCGGTGTTCCTCGCCGAGCTGGTGTTCGGCATCGGCGCGTATCAGGCGGGCAATATTGCGCTCGGCGAGCATGCACTGAACCCGGCGCGCATGGGTGCGAGCAACATCCAGGCGGTCGGTGAGCTGCTCTACACGCGCTACATATTCCTGTTCGAAAGCGCCGGCGTCGTGCTGCTGGTCGCCATGGTCGGTGCGATCGTGCTGACCCACCGCAAGCGCGCTGGCGTGCGTCCGCAGAATATCGGCTCGCAGGTCCGTCGTCGGCCCGAAGACGCGACGCGCAACACCCAGCCTGCTGTTGGCCAGGGGGTTCAGCTATGATCCTTCGACAAGCTCAGGATGAGCGGCAAAAAGGAGCTTCGCGGCCATGATCGGTATCGAGCATTATCTGGTGGTCAGCTCCATCCTGTTCGTGATGGGCGTGCTGGGTATCTTCCTGAACCGCAAGAACGTGATCATCATCCTGATGGCGATCGAGCTCATCCTGCTCGCGGTGAACATCAACCTCGTCGCGTTCAGCGTTTTCCTCGGCGACATGGTGGGTCAGGTGTTCGCTATGTTCGTGCTGACCGTCGCCGCCGGCGAAGCGGCCGTCGGCCTCGCGATCCTCGTCATCTATTTCCGTGGCCGCGGCACGATCGCGGTTGACGATATCAACCAGATGAAGGGTTGAGGCACATGAGCATTACCCTCATCGTCTTCCTGCCGCTTCTGGCAGCGATCATCGCGGGCCTGGGCAACCGCATCATCGGCAATGTCCCGGCCAAGCTGGTGACGACCGCCGCCCTGTTCGTAGCCTGCGGCCTCAGCTGGCCGATCTTCCTCGGCTTCCTTTCGGGCAGCAGCACCGAATATGTCGTGCCGGTCCTGTCCTGGCTGCGCTCGGGCGATCTGCAGTTCGACTGGGCGCTGCGCATCGACACGCTGACCGCCGTAATGCTGGTCGTCGTGACCTCGGTTTCGGCGCTCGTTCACCTGTATAGCTGGGGCTATATGGACGAGGATCCCGATCAGCCGCGCTTCTTCGCGTATCTCTCGCTGTTTACCTTCGCCATGCTGATGCTGGTGACCGCCGACAACCTCGTCCAGATGTTCTTTGGATGGGAAGGTGTGGGCCTCGCCTCGTACCTGCTGATCGGCTTCTGGTTCCGCAAGCCGAGCGCCAATGCCGCCGCGATCAAGGCGTTCGTCGTCAACCGCGTCGGTGACCTCGGCTTCATGATGGGCATTTTCGGCACCTTCCTGGTGTTCGGCACCGTCTCGATCCCCGCGATCCTTGAAGCGGCGCCTGGCATGGCGGGTTCGACCATCGGCTTCCTGGGTGGCCGTTTCGATCTGATGACCGTGCTGTGCCTGCTGCTGTTCGTCGGCGCTATGGGCAAGTCGGCGCAGCTCGGCCTGCACACCTGGCTGCCCGACGCGATGGAAGGCCCGACCCCGGTGTCGGCGCTGATCCATGCCGCGACTATGGTGACCGCGGGCGTTTTCATGGTCTGCCGCCTGTCGCCGATGTTCGAGACCAGCCCGACCGCGCTGACCGTCGTGACCGTCGTCGGTGCCTGCACCGCTCTGTTCGCGGCGACCGTCGGTCTGGTGCAGACCGATATCAAGCGCGTCATCGCTTACTCGACCTGTTCGCAGCTGGGTTACATGTTCTTCGCGGCGGGCGTCGGCGCCTATGGTGCGGCGATGTTCCACCTGTTCACCCACGCCTTCTTCAAGGCGCTGCTGTTCCTCGGCGCTGGCTCGGTCATCCATGCGATGCACCACGAGCAGGACATGCGCTATTATGGCGGCCTTCGTAAGCACATCCCGCTGACCTTCTGGGCGATGATGGCGGGCACGCTCGCGATCACCGGCGTCGGTATCGTCGGCGTCGCAGGCTTTGCCGGCTTCTATTCGAAGGACGGCATCATCGAAGCTGCGTTCGCGAGCGGAACCCAGGTCGGCCAGTTTGCCTTCACCATTGGCGTGTTCGCAGCACTGCTGACCAGCTTCTACAGCTGGCGCCTGATCTTCCTCACGTTCTTCGGCACGCCGCGCTGGATCGAATCCGAGCATATCCAGCACAGCGTTCACAAGACCCCGGCCCAAGCGGGCGCGGACACGACGGGCGGCTATCATCCGCACGAAAGTCCGCTGCCGATGCTGATCCCGCTGGGCGTGCTCACCGTGGGCGCGGTGGCTGCCGGTTTCGTCTTCCACCATGCGTTCATCGATGCCGAGCATGGCGCGGCGTTCTGGAACGGCAGCCTGTTCTTCAACGCGCACCTGATGCACGAGATGCACGAGGTTCCGCTCTGGGTGAAGCTTGCCTCGACCGTGGCGATGCTGATTGGCCTGCTGACCGCGATTCTGATGTATCTGGTGAACGCCAGCCTTCCGGCCAGGCTCGCGACCGCGCTGTCGCCGCTCTACCGCTTCTTCCTCAACAAGTGGTATTTCGACGAGCTGTACAATCACATCTTCGTCAAGCCGAGCTTTGCGCTGGGCCGCTTCTTCTGGAAGGTCGGCGACGAGGGCACGATCAACCGCTTCGGCCCCGATGGTGCCGCAGTGCTGGTCACGTCGGGCAGCCGCATCGCGATGAAGCTGCAATCGGGTTTTCTCTACAGTTATGCGCTGGTGATGCTGCTGGGCCTTGTGGCCGCGCTGACCTGGCTGATGGTGCGCTGACATGAACGAACTGGGCTTTCCTATCCTGTCGCTGATGCTCGCCGTGCCGATGGTTGCGGCTATCGCCTGCCTGTTCGTCAGCGCGCAGGCTGCGCGCTGGATCGCGCTGCTCGCGACGCTGATCGATCTGGTGCTCGGCATCGTGCTGTGGATGCATTTCGATATCGGCGGCGCACAGTGGCAGTTCGTCGAGAAGGCGGCGCTTTTCGACCGCTTCAGCTGGGCGCTGGGCATCGACGGCATCGCGCTGATGCTCATCATGCTCTCGGTTTTCCTGATGCCCATCTGTATCGGCGCGAGCTGGGAAGCGATCGAGACGCGCGTCGGCGAATACATGGCCGCGTTCCTGCTGATGGAAGTGCTGATGATCGGCGTGTTCGCCGCGCAGGACATCTATCTGTTCTACATCTTCTTCGAGGCCGGCCTGATCCCGATGTACCTGATCATCGGCATCTGGGGCGGTGCGAACCGCATTTACGCGTCGTACAAGTTCTTCCTCTACACGCTGCTCGGATCGGTGCTGATGCTGATCGCGATGTTCTGGATGGTGAACGAGGCGGGCACGTCGGACATCCCGACGCTCATGGCCTATGACTTCCCGGTCGAGGCGCAGGCCTGGCTGTGGCTCGCGTTCTTCGCCAGCTTTGCGGTGAAGATGCCGATGTGGCCGGTGCACACCTGGCTGCCCGATGCGCACGTGCAGGCCCCGACCGCAGGCTCGGTGATCCTCGCCGGCGTGCTTCTGAAAATGGGCGGCTATGGCTTCATCCGCTTCTCGCTGCCGATGTTCCCGGAAGCCTCGGTCGATTACATGTGGCTCGTCCTCGCGCTGTCGATGGTCGCGGTGGTCTATACCTCGCTGATCGCCCTGGTGCAGAGCGACATGAAGAAGCTGATCGCCTATTCGTCGGTCGCGCATATGGCGATCGTCACCGTCGGCCTGTTCGCGTTCAATCGCCAGGGGCTCGAAGGTGCACTGGTGGTGATGCTCAGCCATGGTCTGGTCTCGGGCGCGCTGTTCTTGTGTGTCGGCGTTATCTACGACCGACTGCACACCCGCGAGATCGATCGCTATGGTGGCCTTTCGATCAACATGCCGCGCTATGCGTTGCTGTTCCTGCTGTTCACCATGGCCTCGATCGGCCTGCCGGGCACCAGCGGCTTCGTCGGCGAATTCCTCTCGCTGGTCGGCGTCTACGAGGTGTCGAGCTGGGCCGCGATCGTCTGCACCACGGGCATCATCCTGGGCGCGGCCTACATGCTCTATCTCTATCGCCGCGTGGCCTATGGCGTGATCAAGTCCGATGACGTTGCCGCCATGCCCGATCTCAACAAGCGCGAGATTGCGCTGCTTCTCCCCATCGCGCTCGTCGTGCTGTGGATGGGCGTTTACCCCGAAAGTTTCATGGCGCCGATGCGCAAGGATGTGGGTGCGCTCGAAGCGCGGCTCGCCTCGGTCAAGCCTGCGGGTGACGCGCAGGTGAAGATGGGCAAGGCGCCTGCGCTGATGCCCGCCGCCCATGCTGAAAAAGGCCATCACTGATGAATTACGAACTTTGGTTCCAGCTGGCCTCGCCGGAAATCGTCCTTAGCCTCTCCAGCCTTTTCCTGCTGCTGATCGCGGCTTGGGGCGGCGTGCAGTCGTCGCGGCTGGTGAGCGTGCTGACCGTAGTCGCTCTGTTCGGCGCACTCGCGCTGTCGTTCAACTTCCTGCTGAACCCGTCGTTTGCTGAAGGCGCCGACGCGTTTTACGGCCAGTACCGCATGGACCGCTTCGCCTCGCTGTCGAAGATACTGGTGTTCCTTTCGGCGATCGGCTGCATCATCGTTGCGCCCAAATTCTTCGCGCGCGGCAATCTGATGCGCCCCGAATATCCGATCCTCATCCTGTTCGCGTCGATCGGCATGGGGCTGATGGTCTCGGCGGTCGATCTGCTGACGCTCTATGTCGGGCTCGAGATGCAGAGCCTTGCCGCCTATGTGCTGGCAAGCTTCCTGCGCAGCGACGATCGCTCGGCAGAAGCGGGCCTCAAATATTTCGTGCTCGGCGCGCTGGCGAGCGGCATTCTGCTGTTCGGCATGTCGCTGCTCTACGGCTTTACCGGGACGACCAGCTTTATCGGCATCCAGACGGCGTTCACCGATGGCGTGTCGACCGGCGCACTGTTCGGCATCGTCTTCGTGCTGTCGGGCCTGGCGTTCAAGATCAGCGCGGTGCCTTTCCATATGTGGACGCCCGACGTCTATGAAGGCGCGCCGACCCCGGTGACGACTTTCTTTGCCACCGCCCCCAAGGTCGCCGCCATGGCGCTGACCATGCGCGTTGCGATCGAGGCGTTCGGTGGCCAGCAGGCGGTGTGGCAGCAGATCGTGATCTTCGTGGCGCTCGCCTCGATCATCCTCGGCGGTGTCGCGGCGATCGGTCAGCAGAATATCAAGCGCCTGCTCGCTTATTCGTCGATCAACAATGTTGGCTTCATCCTGATCGGCCTCGCCACCGGCACGCCCGAAGGCGCGTCGGCGATGATGACCTATCTCATCATTTATGTCGCGATGACGCTGGGCAGCTTCATCTGCGTTCTCGACCTGAACGATCGCGAAGGCCGCCCGGTGGAAGAGATTGCCAAGCTTGCCGGACTGTCGAAGACGCGTCCGGGCCTGGCAGCGGCGCTCGCCGTGTTCATGTTCAGCCTGGCGGGCATTCCGCCGCTGTTCGGCTTCTGGGGCAAGTTCGTGGTGTTCGACGCTGCGGTCGCTGCCGGGCTGATCCCGCTCGCCGCGATCGGTATCGCGCCCTCGGTGATTGGCGCGTTCTATTATCTCAAGGTCGTCAAGGTCATGTATTTTGACGAACCTGCCGACGTCATCGCGCCCAGCGATTCCGCCGCGCGCATGGCGCTGGTGACGCTGACCGCTCTGTTCGTGTCGCCGCTCGGCTATTTCGCCACGCTCGCTCTCAGCCCGGTCACGGCAGGCGCAGCCAAGGCACTGTTCTGGGCAGCGTGATCGAAACGGTCGCGCTGACCGGCTCCACCAATGCCGACATGATGGCGCGCGCCGATGCGGGCGCGCCCGAGGGTCTGTGGCTGCGTGCCGAGCAGCAGGACGGGGGCAGGGGGCGGCTCGGCCGGCAATGGCTGAGCCCGATCGGCAATCTTTACTGCAGCACGCTGGTTCGGTTGCGCCGCGACGATCCGCCCGCGCACCTGCTCGCCTTCGTCACCGCGCTCGCGGTGCATGATACCGTGCTGCAGATCCTGCCCGATTGTGGCGCGCGGCTGAAATGGCCCAATGACGTGCATGTCGAAGGCGCCAAGCTTGCAGGCATCCTGCTCGAGCGGCGAGCCGATGCGGTCGTGGTCGGGATCGGCATGAATGTCGCGCTCGCCCCGGATGTTCCGGGACGCAAGGTTACCTGCCTGCGCGATCTGGGCGCCATGGCGCAGATCGATGCGGCTGCAGTCATCGAGCTGCTTGCCGATCGGTTCGCTGCCCGCCTCGCGCAATGGCGTTCGGTGACGTCTGCAACGCTGCTTGATGTCTGGTGCGCCGCCGCGCATAAGCCCGGCGAAGCGATGGCGGTCCAGCGCGGAACTGATGATCGCCTGGAAGGGGTTTTCGATGGCCTCGCCGCCGATGGCGCATTGCGACTGCGCCTGGCCGACGGTCGATCGGAGACGATCAGCGCCGGAGATGTCGATCTTGTCGGTTGATACCACAGGGTTTCTAACGAGGGGTGTGCGAAATGCTGCTTGCGATTGATGTCGGCAACACCAATGCCGTGTTCGCCCTGTTCAACGGCCGTACGATCAAGGCGCGCTGGCGGATTTCCACCGACCCCCGGCGCACGGCGGACGAATATGCGGTGTGGCTCAACCAACTGCTCGCAATCGAGGGCTTTGTCCGGCAGGACATCGCCAATGTGATCATCTCGACGGTGGTGCCGCGCGCGCTGCACAACTTGCAGATGCTCTCGCGCAAGTATTTCGATGTCGAGCCGCTGGTCGCGGGGGTGGAGCCGGCGGACTGGCGCATCCAGATCGATGTCGATGAGCCGCGCTCGCTGGGGGCGGACAGAGCGGTCAACACGATCGCCGCGCACGCATTGCACCCCGGCGATCTGATCGTCATCGACTTTGGCACCGCAACCACCTATGACGTCGTGGATTATACCGGCGCTTACAAGGGCGGCATCATTGCACCAGGCATCAACCTGTCGCTCGATGCCTTGGTGAGCGCCGCTGCCAAGCTGCCCCGTATCGCCATCGAGATTCCGGATACCGACGGATCGGTGATCGGGCGCAATACCGAAGACCAGATGCAGATCGGCGTCTTCTGGGGCTATGTCGCGATGATGGAAGGGCTGGTTGCCCGGATGCGCGCCGAGATTGGTCGCCCCGCCAAGGTGATCGCCACCGGCGGGCTGGCAGTGCTGTTCGATCGGCACACGACGATATTTGATGCGGTCGAGCCGGACCTGACGCTTCAGGGGCTGGCCATGATCGCCGAAAGGGCTTTTTGACCAGATGACACCCGGTAAAGAATTGTTGTTCCTGGCCCTTGGCGGGTCGGGCGAGATCGGCATGAACGCCAATCTCTATGGCTGTGACGGCAAATGGGTCATGGTCGATCTGGGCATGACGTTCAGCGACCCCGCCTATCCGGGTGTCGAGCTGGTCTTTCCCGATCTGGAATTCATCGAGGAGCGCGCCGAGGATCTGCTCGGGATCGTGCTGACGCATGGGCATGAAGACCATATCGGCGCGCTGCCCTATCTGGCGGCAGACCTGGGCGTGCCGCTGTTCGCGACGCCCTTCACCGCCGATCTGATCCGCCGCAAGCTCGAGGAGCAGGGACTGGTCAACGACGTCACGCTCAATGTCGTCGAGAATGACGGCAGCCTGCAATTGGGCCCCTTCGGCTTCCGCTATCTGCCGCTCGCGCACTCGATTGCCGAGGGCAATGCGCTGTTGATCGACACGCCTTATGGCCGCGTCTTCCACACCGGCGACTGGAAGCTCGATGACGAGCCGCTGATCGGCGTGCCTTCTACCCCGGAAGCGCTCACCCAGCTGGGCGACGAGGGTGTGCTCGCTCTGGTCTGCGATTCGACCAACGTGTTCAATCCGGAAAGCTCGGGCTCCGAAGGCGAGGTGCGCGATGCGCTGATCGCGGCGGTCAAACCGCTGAAAGGTCGTGCGCTGATCACCACCTTCGCCTCGAACGTCGCGCGGCTGCATACGCTGGGCGAGGTGGCGCGTGCGACCAACCGCCAGCTGTGCGTCGCCGGCCGCTCGCTCGATCGCATCATCGCGGTGGCCAAGGCGAACGGCTATCTGCTGGATCTGCCCGAACTCGTCGATTTCGACACCGCCATGGGCCTGCCTCGGCGCGAGATACTGGTCGTGGCGACCGGCGGCCAGGGCGAGCCGCGCGCGGCGCTGGCACGCGTGGCCGAGGGTAATCACCAGATCAAGCTGGAAGAGGGCGATACCGTGCTCTTCTCGTCCAAGGTCATTCCGGGCAACGAAATCGCCATCGGCCGCATCCAGAACCGGCTGGCAGCGGACGGCATCCAGATGATCACCGATCGCCAGGCCGACATTCATGTCTCGGGCCATCCCGGACGTCCCGAGCTTGCAGAGATGTACCGCTGGATCCGTCCGAAGGTGCTGGTGCCGGTGCATGGTGAGATGCGCCACATGGCTGAACAGGCGCGGCTCGGGCTCGAGCTCGGCATACCGCATGCCGTCGTCCAGAAGAACGGCGATCTGGTGCGGCTGGCACCGGGCGAACCCGGCGTGATCGGGCACGAGCGCGCCGGACGGCTGGTGCTGGATGGCGATGTCATCCTGCCCGCCGATGGCCTGACCATGGGGGAGCGGCGCAAGCTGGCGCTGAACGGGCAGGTGAGTGTGGCGGTCGCGCTCGACAGCAAGGGCCGCCTGGTCGGCGATCCGGTGCTGCGTCCGCTGGGTCTGCCGGTCGAGGATGATCTCGACGCCTTCATTGCCGAGGCAGTGGAGGACGTGCGCGAAGCGATTGAAAAGCCCGCTTCAAAGGGCAAGGGCAAGGCGCGGGGACCGCAAACGAGCGATGACGTGCAGGAGGCGATCCGCCTTGCCGTGCGCCGCGCGGCGACCCGCTGGACGGGCAAGAAGCCCGTGGTTACGGTCTTGATGATCGAGGCGGGCTGACCCATTTTGAGCGCGGCCATCAGGGGCATATCGACATGAGCTGGACGAGCATTCTTGCCATCTATCTGCTTTTCTGGGTCATCACGGCCTTTGTCGTGATGCCTTTTGGTGTGCGCACGGCGGACGAGCTGGGTGTCGAGAAAGTGCGCGGCCAGGCCGACAGTGCGCCGGCCAATTTCAAGCCGCTCAAGGTCATGGCGATCACTACCGTGATCTCCGCAGCCGCCTTCGGCCTGTTCTATGCCAATTACATGAACGGCTGGATCGGCCCAGACGATGTGAACATCTTTGGCAAACCCCCGGGAGCGGAATAGGCCATTCGTCGCACAATGCACGATTTCTGCAATTGCCATGCGACTTCTGCAGCATTTGCTGCTATAGCTTCGTCATCGTGCGATCCTGATCCCAAGCCTACGCGCGACTGAGAGACCTGCGGCATCGCTGCTCCACGCTCTTGCTTGTACAGCAAATTGAGCGACAGCCTTGCCCGATATCAATCAGCTCTTCCAGAATCTCCACATCGCGCAACTGCGCGCGCTTTACGCTCCTACCGGCGGCGAGCGCGAGGCGCAGCGCGGGCATGTGCGGCATCATCGTGCGCAATTGCACGTCCACGCTTACCCTCAGCCCGGCAGCTTCCTGCCCTGCTGAAGCCATCGGAGCGTGTCCTTCATGGATGCGCTCTTCTTCCCTCGCAATGGCCGGAGCCGGGCGTTGCAGGGGTCGCAATCGAACTTCCGGCTCCAACCGCGCGGCAAGGATTGTCCACAACATTCGTGGCCTGCCGCGTTCTACTCTTAAGGAAATGACTATGCCTATTGGCACCGTAAAGTTTTTCAACGCCGACAAGGGCTATGGCTTCATCCAGCCCGATGACGGCGGCAACGACGCGTTCGTGCACATCAGCGCGGTCGAAGCGTCGGGCATGCACACGCTCGATCGCGACCAGCGCGTGAACTTCGAGCTGGAACAGGATCGTCGTGGCAAGATGGCGGCTGTGCGCCTGTCTTCGGCAGCCTGATCGTCTGCATTCGGCCTGCGGGGCGGCTCTGCCGCTCCGCAGGCTCGCAGAACCAAGAGCGATCCGCTCGCAATCGTTTACACGGACTTAATATGTCGGTGCTATTGTCAGCTTCTCCTGAAGGAGCCGCTTGATGCTCGACAAGTTTTTGCACGATCACGCCGTGTTGCGGCAGATGGGCGAAAGTCTGATCGCCCTGCTCGACCTTCCTGAAATGCCCGACCCGCAGGAACTGGCGGAAAGACGTTGGCGTCTCAGCAGCCATGTCATGCAGCATCTCGCGCTCGAAGACCGCTATCTTTATGCCAAGCTGCTCAACGACCCACGGCCCGATGTCCGTGCAAAGGGCGAGTGCTTTCAGCAGGAATTGTCCTCGCTGTTCGGCGACTATGTCGAACAGGGCAAATACTGGACGCAGGAGCGCATTGCCGCCGACTGGCATGGATACCGGCACAAGGCCAAGCAGCGCGTCCTGATCATGTTCGCTCGCGTCGACCGCGAGGAGGCCGAGCTGTTCCCGCTGATCGAGGACGCAACGATCGATGCTAGTACGAAGGTGCCGCACAGCACCAACTGGGCGCGCGATGCCTTTGCCATCAAGGATGCGATGGTTAACACGGCGGGCTTCAAAGCCGCCTGATCCTGACTGTCTGATTCCAACCGCCGCTGCACGGTTTTCCCCGCGCCGCTTATCGTCTAAGCGCAGCGGCATGTCTGAAGCGAATCCCGATATCCTTCCCGCAGGTCTCGCCGATCTGCTGCCCCCGCGCGCCGAACAGGCTGCCTGGCTGACCCGCAACGCGATGCAGGTTTTCGCCGCGCATGGCTATGACCGGGTGTCGCCGCCGCTGGTGGAATATGAGCGCTCGCTCGCCACGCGGATGCAAGGCACGGGGCGTCAGCATCTTTTCCGCATGGTCGATCCCTCCTCGATGCGCACGCTCGCCATCCGCTCGGACATTACTGTGCAGGTGGGGCGCGTCGCGACGACGCTGATGGCGTCGGCGCCGCGTCCGCTGCGACTGAGCTATGCAGGGCAAGTGCTGCGGATCGCGTCCGACCAGCTCGCGCCCGAACGCGAGCGGTTGCAGATCGGCGCGGAGCTGATCGGGCATGACAATATCGCCGCCGCGCAGGAGGTGGTGCGGATTGCGATCGAGGCGCTTGTCCAGGCGGGTGCCACCGGCATCACCGTCGACCTGACCTTGCCCGATCTGGTCGATACGCTCGCCAGCAGTGCGTTTCCCTTGCCGCCAGGCATGATCGGAGCGGTCCGGCGCGAACTCGACATGAAGGATGCCGGCGGACTGACTGCGCTGGGCGCGGACGCCTATCTGCCGCTGCTCTACGCTATGGGGCCGTTCGAGGCCGCGATCGACGCACTGGCGGCGATCGATGCCGGCGGCGCGCTGGCCAGCCGCATTCGCGCGCTGCGCGAGATCGCGGCTGCCTTGCCCGACACGGTGACGGTCACGCTCGATCCGACCGAGCGCCACGGCTTCGAATATCAGAGCTGGTTCGGCTTTTCGCTCTATGCCGACGGCTGCCCCGGCGCGCTGGGTCGCGGTGGCACCTATGCCATCCCGAACGGAAAAGGCGGCGAGGAGGTCGCGACCGGCTTCTCGCTCTATCCCGACGCACTGCTCGATCTGGGCGATGTCGGCGAAGCCGCAGGCGCGGGCAAGCTGTTCCTTCCGCTGGGCCATGATCGCGGCACGGCGGCGCGTCTGCGCGCGATCGGCTGGCGTACGGTTGCCGCGATCACCGCCGAGGACGATGCTGCTGCGTTGGGCTGCACGCACCGCCTGATGGGACAGGATACCGTCGCGATCTAGAGGGATTTCAGGAACGCCTCGACCGAACCGGTCTGGGGGTTGCCGGGCTGGCCGAGTTCGCGGTTGATCGTCATGTGCGATTCCCCGTCCACGCCCTCGAGTTGAACCTTCGCGCCGGCCTGTTGCAGCGCTCGGCCCAGCGCATGGGATTGAGCGGTAGCGTCGGCCCGCCTCGAAACGTAGAGGATCAGCCAGCGCGGTGCATTCGGGGCGGCGGCGTGGAGCGTCGGCGACAGCCTGGCCTGGCGGGCCGGTTCGGTGCCGAAGGCGGGCTCGTAGGTGCGCTTGGTCATGAAGCTGCCCTGGCGCATCTGTTCGGCGACGTCATAGGCGGCTCCGTCGAGCAGGATGACGCCGGACAGGTCAGTCATGTCCGGCCCCAGCCATTGCGGATCGGTGCCGACCAGCGCGGAAAGGTGCGCCCCGGCGCTATGGCCCATCAGGACGATCCGGTTGGCGTCGATGCCCAGCGTCGCGGCGTCGCGCTTCAATCGGGCAACCGCAGCGGCGACATCCGCCGCCTGCCGCTCGACCGGCGCTTCGGGCAGCAGGCGATAACCGACCGAGGCGAAGGCCCAGCCTTGCGCGTTGAAGAAATCGGGCTTCTGCTGGACCATGTCCTTGCTGCCCTTGCTCCACCCGCCGCCATGGACATAGACCACGACCGGATAGCCGCTGGCCGGGCGCGCTGTTTCAGGGGAGTAGAGGTCGAGCTTCTGCGCCGCATCGCTGCCATAGGCGATGGTCCGGGCGCGGGCGGTCGTTTCGGCGCTGGTGTCGCTCTGCTGCATGCGCCTGGCCATCGCCTGCATCATCTCGCCCTTGCACGGTTGCGACAGCTGGTCCTTCTTCTCGCGCAGACACTCGCGCATCTCGCCGCGGTTGAAACCGCAGAGCTGCACGACCTCGCGGCGGCATTCGCGCGACAACATGCGTCCGCCTTCGCGCGCCTGTTGCGCCAGTACCGGCGCGATCAGCAGACCCGCGCCCAGAATGACAAGTCCTTTCTTCAGCATGCGTCGTCCTCCAACCCTTGCCTCGAGGCAATTTGCCGCGACCGGTTCGCGAAGGTCCATCCTCGAAGTGCATCAAATTGTATCGCGGATGGGCGCAACGGACTGGACGCCAGCGCCTGGCGTCACTAGGACAGCCCCGCTTTGCGCGTGGCGGCCCCATGCGCTCCACCATCAAAAAGGGTTGGTTTGTGGCCAATGTAACCGTGATCGGCGCCCAATGGGGCGATGAAGGCAAAGGCAAGATCGTCGACTGGCTCGCAGAGCGGGCCGATGCGGTGATCCGCTTCCAGGGCGGCCATAATGCGGGGCATACGCTGGTCATCGGTGAAAAGGTCTTCAAGCTGTCGCTGCTGCCTTCGGGGATCGTGCGCGGCACGTTCAGCGTCATCGGCAATGGTGTGGTGCTCGATCCCTGGGCGCTGCGCGACGAGGTCGAGAAGCTGCGCGGCCAAGGTGTGGAGATCACCCCGGACAACCTCGCGATCGCCGATAATTGCCCGCTGATCCTTCCCTTTCACCGCGATCTCGACGCGCTGCGCGAGGATGCGAGCGGTCAGGGCAAGATCGGAACCACACGTCGCGGTATCGGCCCGGCCTATGAGGACAAGGTCGGCAGGCGGGCTATTCGCGTGTGCGACCTTGCGCATCTCGATGCGCTCGATCCGCAGCTCGACCGGCTGTGCGCGCACCATGACGCGCTGCGCGCCGGGTTCGGCGAACCGCCGATCGACCGTGCCAAGCTGATCGCAGAACTGGCCGAGATCGCGCCGTTCGTGCTCGAGTTCGCGCAACCGGTATGGAAGCGTCTGGGCGAGATCCGCCGTGCCGGCGCGCGCATGCTGTTCGAAGGCGCGCAGGGCGTGCTGCTCGATGTCGATCACGGCACCTATCCCTTCGTAACCTCGTCCAACACCATAACCGGATCGGCCTCGGGCGGCAGCGGCCTGGGACCACAGGCGAGCGGCTTCGTGCTCGGCATCGTCAAGGCCTATACCACCCGCGTCGGATCGGGCCCGTTCCCGACCGAACTCGAGGACGAAACCGGCCAGCGGCTCGGTGAGCGGGGCCATGAATTCGGTACGGTGACAGGGCGCAAGCGGCGCTGTGGCTGGTTCGATGCAACGCTGGTGCGGCAGAGCTGTGCCGTCGCCGGGGTGACCGGAATCGCGCTCACCAAGCTCGATGTGCTCGATGGATTTCCCAAGCTCAAGATCTGCACCGGCTACCGGCTCAACGGCAAGGTTCTGGATTATTTCCCGGCGCACGCGGGCGACCAGGCGGCGGTGCAGCCCATTTACGAGGAAATGGAAGGCTGGCACGAATCGACCGCCGGCGCGCGCAGCTGGGTTGACCTGCCCGCTCAGGCCATCAAGTATATCAAGCGTGTCGAGGAACTGATCCAGTGTCCGGTGGCGCTGGTATCGACCTCACCCGAGCGTGAAGATACCATATTGGTCCGCGATCCCTTCGCGGATTGAGGCAATCCAGGGGGGCTGGGACAGGCATGTCAGAAGACGCAGGGCTACGCTTTACCAACTGGCCTGCGGCTTCCCGCCCCCCATTGACGCTCGCCACCGACAGTGCGGAAACCGCAGCGCTGGTGGACGCAGCAGGATGGCGCGCCACAGGTTTCAGCATAGATCAGGCCGAAACCGCGGATATACTGGTGCTTGACTGGCGTTTGCAGGTGCCGGGGGTGCTTCCCGCGCTTGCAACGGACTGCGGATTGCTCGCACTGGTCAGCCTGGAGACTATGGACGCTGCTGACGCCGTGTTGGCGGGCCACAGTGTCCGCTTTGTCGTCGGCAGCAATCCCGTGCTGATGGCGACCGAGCTTTCCGAGCTCGCCGCGCTGGTACAGACCCGGCAGGCGCGCGATCCCAGCAGCGACGAACGCGCACGGCTCCAATCGCTGGCGAGCGAACTTGCGCGGCTGGCCGAACAGCTCGGCGCACTTTCGGAAGAGGGCGGTGACGACGGGGACGGCGCGTCGTTCGCCGATCGTAGCCTTGCCTACCAGGCCGAAGAGCCGCTCGACCCGATACCGGCCAAGCCACCCAGCGCGCAGCGCATTCGTCATCTCATCGCGATGCGACGTTTGCGCGACCGATTTTTCCGGTCCGATCTTTTCGCCGACCCTGCGTGGGATATCTTGCTCGACCTGACGGCATCGCGGATCGAGAAGAGGCAGGTTTCGGTTTCCAGCCTCTGCATTGCCGCCGCCGTGCCACCGACCACGGCATTGCGCTGGGTCCGCATGATGACCGATCAGGGGCTGCTCGAGCGTCGCGCCGATCCTGCCGATGCGCGGCGGATGTTCGTCGATCTGTCGGATGCGGCCTTTGCCAAGGTGTGCGGCTGGTTCGCGATGGTCGAGCAGCGTGGCGGTCTGGGCGTGTGACTGCCACCATGCATGCCATCTTGGCAGCGGGGGCGGTTCTCCCTAGTTTGCGAGCATGACCAGTCCGTTCACCGAACTGAACGACCGCGCGCGCGACGTTTTCCGCATTGTTGTCGAGAGCTATCTCGAAACCGGTCAGCCGGTCGGATCGCGCACGATCTCGAAAACGTCGGCGGTCAATCTGTCGCCAGCCTCGATCCGCAACGTGATGCAGGACCTCGAGGAACTTGGCCTGCTCGCTGCACCGCATACGAGTGCGGGGCGCATGCCGACCGAGCAGGGTCTCAGGCTCTTTGTCGATGGGATGATGCAGGTCGCCGAGCCTTCGGCCGAAGAGCGTGCGGCAATCGAGAAGCAGCTGGAAAGCACCGGGCCGATCGAAGCTGCGCTTGCCGCCACAACCCAGGCGCTGTCGGGCCTGTCCGCCTGTGCCGGGATCGTCATGGTGCCGCGTCGCGAGCCGGTGCTGCGCCAGATGAACTTCGTGCGGCTTTCGGACAACCAGGTACTGGCGGTACTTGTCGGGCATGACGGCAGCATCGAAAACCGCGTGCTCGAAATGGACCGACGCGTGACGGACAGCATGCTGGTCCAGGCAGGCAATTTCATCAGTGCCAGGCTTTCGGGGCGCAGTCTTTCGCAGGCGCTGGCGGCTCTTGAGGCCGAGATTCTCAGCGAGCGGGCTGCGCTGGACAATGCGAGTTCGGACCTTGTCCGCCGCGGGCTCGCCATGTGGTCGCGCGACGGGTCGGATCGTCCGGTGCTGATCGTGCGCGGACAGGCGAACCTGCTCGACAATGAGGCGGTGGCGGATCTGGAACGCGTGCGCCGCCTGCTCGACGAGCTTGAAGCGATGCAGGACATTGCCCATCTTCTCGATAGCGCGCGCGAGGCAGGATCGGCCCGCATCTTCATCGGAGCGGAAAACAAATTGTTTTCGCTTTCCGGGTCATCCGTGATAGCGGCGCCCTATCGTGACGGCGAGGGCCGTGTTGTCGGCGTGGTGGGGGTCATCGGCCCCACCCGCCTCAATTATGCGCGTATTGTGCCGATGGTGGACTTTACCGCGCAGAGCCTGACCCGATTGTTGAAATGAGCAGGAACACCGTGATTCAGGACGAAACCGTGACGCAGAACGACACCAGCAAATCCGCCGATATCGACGCCGAAGCGGCCGCCGAACTCGAGGGCGTGCCGGACAGCCTGAAGGAACAGGGCGATGGCCAGGCGGCGCTGGAAGAGCGCATTGCCGCGCTCGAAGCGCAGCTCGCCGAAGCGAAGCAGGACGTGCTCTATGCGCGCGCCGACACGCAGAATGTGCGCCGCCGTCTGGAAAAGGACGCGCAGGATGCCCGCGCTTATGCCGCGACCGGCTTTGCCCGCGACATCCTTTCGGTCTCGGACAATCTGACGCGCGCGCTGCAGGCGATCCCGGAAGATGCGCGCAATGACGAGGCGTGGAAGGGGCTGGTCGTCGGTCTCGAAGCGACGGGCCGCGAGCTCGAAAGCGTGTTCGGCAAGCACGGCATCTCGCGCATCGCCGCGATCGGCCTGCCGCTCGATCCCAACCAGCACCAGGCGATGATCGAACTGCCCAGCGACGAGGCAGAGCCCGGCACCGTGGTGCAGGAACTTCAGGCCGGCTACATGATCAAGGACCGCCTGCTCCGCCCGGCGCTGGTCGCGGTGGCGAAGAAGCCGGATTGATCGCCCTCAGCGCAAATTGACCCGTCATTCCCGCGAACGCGGGAATCCCGCTTTTTGGCCAAGGCTGCGCAGAAGCGGGACCCCCGCTTCTGCGGGGGTGACGGGGTAAATCAAAGGTGTGTCAGACCGGGAACGGCACAATCTGCCGATAGGTCTCGATTGACGGCGCCCCCGGTACCTTGGCGCCCTGGCGCAGCATGAAGGCGTGGCGTACGAGTTCGGCCTGTTGCTCTATACCGTATTTGCTGAAGCGCTGGCCCGGCTTGATCGCATAGTCATAGCGGCAGAACGGGTGGCGCTTCAGCGGCAGGAAGATGCCCTGCTGATACTGCCAGACATGTACCATCTCGTGGATGAAAAGCGCCTGGCGCGACAGGCTCGCGCAGCTGAAATCGTCACAATAGGCGCTGCCGCCCGGATGGAAATGGATATGCCCCATCGGCGCCATGATCGTGCGCTTGGGCTGGAAGAATATCCATTTCTTCAGCCTTATGCGCACACGATCATAAGCGATCGCGTCGCCGAATACCGAACGCGACAGATCGATCTCCGTCTTTGTCAGGGGGCGGTCGATCGGCGCGGTTGCCATTAGTGATAGGCCATGCCGTCTTCGGGCTTGATCGCATTGAGCGTCGCATCGACCTCGATCTTCTCGCCATTGGAGAAGGAAAACAGGAAGGTCGCCTTGCCCGCCTTGAGCGAGGCATTGTCGAAGCCCCAGACCATCACATGCTTACCGCCCGGCTCGAACTCGACCTTGCCGCGCGTCGGCACCGCGACTGCCGTGATCGGCTTCATCGTCGACATGCCGTTCTCCTCGACCGTCTCGTGCATTTCGAGCCGCAGGATGTTCGGCGAGGTGATCGAACGCAGGACGGTGTCGCTGGGACCGCCCTTGATGGTGAAATACAGCACCGAAGGACTGCCCTCGACCGGTGAGAGCTTCACATAGGCCTTTTCGACCAGCAGCTGTGCGGGCGGCTGGCACGCGGCGAGCAGGGCCAGCGCGAGCCCAGTGACCATCAGCGTAACTATGCGCAGCATCGGCGAATTCTCCCTCATCATCCTGTGCCGGAACGGGCCGGATCGGCCATGGCCGTGATGTAGATACTGCGATGCCTTGTGCCAAGCGAAAGCCATCCTATATCCGCCGACGGGGACGGAATTGCCGGATGCTTGGGGGCATGACGGCGGTTCGTATTCTTTCATCTGCATATCGAAAGTTACGTGGGAAAAGCATTATGGCAAAAGTAATCGGTATCGACCTTGGCACCACCAACAGCTGCGTGTCGGTGATGGACGGCGACAAGCCCAAGGTGATCGAAAACGCGGAAGGCGCGCGCACCACGCCGTCGATCGTCGCCTTCACCAAGGATGGCGAGCGTCTCGTCGGTCAGCCGGCCAAGCGCCAGGCCGTTACCAATCCGGAAAACACCGTGTTCGCGGTCAAGCGTCTGATCGGCCGTCGTTTCGACGATCCGCTGACCAAGAAGGACATGGAGCTGGTGCCCTACAGCATCGTCAAGGGCGGCAATGGCGACGCCTGGGTGAAGGCGGGCGGCAAGGATTATTCGCCTTCGGAAATCAGCGCGTTCACGCTGCAGAAGATGAAGGAAACGGCCGAGAGCTATCTGGGCGAGACGGTCACGCAGGCGGTCATCACCGTTCCGGCCTATTTCAACGACGCCCAGCGTCAGGCGACCAAGGACGCGGGCAAGATCGCAGGCCTTGAAGTGCTGCGCATCATCAACGAGCCGACGGCTGCCGCGCTCGCTTATGGCCTGGACAAGAATGACGGCAAGACCATCGCGGTCTATGATCTTGGCGGCGGCACGTTCGACATCTCGATCCTCGAGATCGGCGATGGCGTGTTCGAAGTGAAGGCGACCAATGGCGACACCTTCCTGGGCGGCGAAGACTTCGACTCCAAGCTCGTCGAGTTCCTGGCCGAGGACTTCAAGAAGGCCGAAGGCATCGACCTGACCAAGGACAAGCTTGCCCTGCAGCGCCTGAAGGAAGCGGCGGAAAAGGCGAAGATCGAGCTGTCGTCGGCACAGACCACCGAAGTGAACCTGCCCTTCATCACCGCTGACCAGAATGGCCCGAAGCATCTGGTGAAGACCATCAGCCGCGCGGACTTGGAAAAGCTGGTCGCCGACCTGATCAAGCGCACGCTCGATCCGTGCAAGAAGGCGCTCGAAGATGCGGGCCTCAAGGCCGCCGACATTGACGACGTCGTGCTGGTAGGCGGCATGACCCGCATGCCGCGCGTGCGCGAAGTCGTGAAGGAGTTCTTCGGCAAGGAACCGCATACCGGCGTGAACCCCGACGAAGTCGTCGCCATGGGCGCGGCGATCCAGGCGGGCGTGCTGCAGGGCGACGTCAAGGACGTGCTGCTGCTCGACGTGACCCCGCTGTCGCTGGGTATCGAAACGCTGGGCGGCGTGTTCACCCGCATGATCGACCGCAACACCACGATTCCGACCAAGAAGTCGCAGACCTATTCGACCGCTGACGACAATCAGCAGGCGGTGACGATCCGCGTCTTCCAGGGCGAGCGCGAAATGGCGGCGGACAACAAGCTGCTCGGCCAGTTCGACCTGGTCGGCATTCCGCCCGCACCGCGCGGCGTGCCGCAGATCGAGGTGACGTTCGACATCGACGCCAACGGCATCGTCAACGTCTCGGCCAAGGACAAGGGCACCGGCAAGGAACAGCAGATCCGCATCCAGGCGTCGGGCGGTCTTTCCGATGCGGACATCGACCAGATGGTCAAGGATGCCGAGCGCTTTGCCGAGGAAGACAAGAAGCGCCGCGAAACCGCCGAGGCCAAGAACAACGCCGAAAGCCTGCTGCACAGCACCGAAAAGCAGCTCGAGGAGCATGGCGACAAGGTCGACGCTGCGGTCAAGGGCGAGATCGAGACTGCGATTGCCGAGCTCAAGACCGCAGTCGAGGGCGGCGAGGCCGATGCGATGAAGTCGAAGACCGAAGCGCTGGCGCAGGCCGCGATGAAGCTGGGTCAGGCGATCTACGAGAAGGAGCAGGCGGCAGCCGCTTCGCCGGCAGCCGAGGCTGCTCCGGCTGAGGACAATGTCGTCGACGCCGAATTCTCGGAAGTTGACGGCGACGCGAAAAACTGATTGCCGGATTGATGTTCGACAGTCCGGCCGGGCGGGACTGCGGGGCAGGGGTGGTTACGGCCACCCCGGCGTCGCGATCCCGCCCGGTCGCTGCATGATGAATCGCGACCCATGACCATGACCACAGCCAAAGATTATTATGAGCGCCTGGGCGTTTCGCGCAATGCGGACGATGCCACGCTCAAGTCCGCCTATCGCAAGCTGGCGATGCAATGGCATCCTGACCGCAATCCGGGCGATGCCGAGGCAGAAGCCAGGTTCAAGGCGATCAGCCAGGCCTATGACACCCTGAAGGACCCCCAGAAGCGCGCTGCCTATGACCGGTTTGGGCATGAGGCTTACGAAAGCGGGATGTCGGGCGGCGGTGGCGGTCATGGCTCAGCGGGCGGCTTTTCCGATCTCGGCGATATTTTCGACACGATCTTCGGCGGCGGCTTTGGCGGAGCAGGCGGTCGCCGCGGCCCGGTGCGCGGCGCGGACCTGCGCTACGACATGGAGATCACGCTCGAAGAGGCCTATCATGGCAAGGCGAGCGAGATCACCATCGATGTCGCCGCGACCTGCGACACCTGCGATGGGTCGGGCGCGGAGCCGGGCACCAAGGTACGCACCTGCAACCTGTGCGGCGGCAGCGGCAAGATGCGGGCGCAGCAGGGCTTTTTCGTGGTCGAGCGGACCTGCCCGAACTGCCATGGCAGCGGTCAGGTGATCGAGAACCCGTGCCGCACCTGCCGCGGCGAGGGCCGGGTCGACAAGCAGCAGACGCTGTCGGTCGATATTCCGCCGGGCGTCGACAACGGCACGCGCATCCGTCTGTCAGGCAAGGGCGAGGCCGGTCCCAAGGGGTCGCCGCCGGGCGACCTGTACATCTTCATCCATGTTGCACGGCATCGCATTTTCGAGCGCGACGGCACGACATTGATCACGCGCTGCCCGATCAGCATCACGACAGCGGCTTTGGGCGGCGAGCTCGAGATTCCCGGGCTCGATGGCAAGCGCCACCGGATCAGCATTCCCGCCGGTATCCAGTCGGGCAAGCAGCTGCGCCAGCGCGGCGCCGGCATGCCGGTGCTGCAGGGCCGCGGCACGGGTGACATGGTCATCCAGATCGATGTCGAGACGCCGACCAAGCTCAGCGCCCGTCAGAAGGAACTGCTGCGCGAATTCCAGGCGACCGAAACCGGTCAGGAAAGCCCGGAAAGCACGGGTTTCTTCGCCAGGCTCAAGGAAATGTGGGACGGAATCGGGGAATAAGGCGGGATCATCGCTCCCGCCTCATCAATCAGATATCCTCGGCCAGCCGTCCGTAGAGCTGCGGGCGGCGGTCACGGAAAAAGCCCATGCCTGCACGATGCTTGCGCGCCTGGGCGAGGTCGAGCGTCGCGACCAGCACACCGGTTTCCTCCGCGCCATATTCCAGGATCAGGTCACCCCATTCGTTGGTGATGAAGCTGTGCCCGTAGAAGCTCTGATTGCCCTCGGTGCCGATGCGGTTGCTGGCGATCACCGGCATGCAGTTCGACACCGAATGCCCCTGCATCGCGCGCCGCCACATGCGGCTGGTGTCGAGCTCGGCATCATAGGGCTCCGATCCGATCGCGGTCGGGTAGAACAGCAGCTCCGCGCCCATCAGCGCCATCGCGCGCGCGCATTCGGGATACCACTGGTCCCAGCAGATGCCGACGCCGATCCGCGTGCCGCACACGTCCCAGACCTTGAACCCGGTATTGCCGGGGCGGAAATAATATTTCTCCTCATAGCCTGGACCGTCGGGGATATGGCTCTTGCGGTACACACCCATGATCTCGCCATCGGGATCGATCATCGCCAGCGAGTTGTAATGATGCGGTCCGTCGCGCTCGAAAAAGCTGGTGGGGATCGCGACCTTGAGCTGTTTCGCCAGCTTCGCCATCGCGCGCACGCTCGGGTGCTCGGCGGTCGGGTGCGCGGTCGCGAACAGGCATTCGTCCTCGACCTGGCAGAAATAGGGGCCTTCGAACAGTTCGGGCGGCAGGATGATGTCGGCGCCCTTGTCGGCCGCGTGCGCGACGAGATCGCTGACAGCATCGATATTCTCGGCCAAACCGCCACCCAGCGGCAGCTGCAGGGCAGCGACGGTAATCTCGGTCATAGCGAAACGTTGATCCCAATGCGGGGCAGGAGCGCGACCATGCCCAGATACAAGATGATGGTGAGGCCGCAGCCTGCGCCCAAGCTCAGCCAGAAGCTCACACCCGAGCGGAGCATCCACGGAATGAGCAGGAACATGGGCAGTGTCGGCAGGAAATACCAGAAGGCAGCCGAGACATAATTGGCCACCAATTCGCGGTCGCCGCTGTCATTCCAAAGCCAGATCATGCCAAGCGTCGAGACCAGCGGTATCGAGGCGATCAGACCGCCCAGCCCAGGGCTGCGCCGCGAAACCGTGGCGATGATCGCAACGAGAATGCCCGAAATCACTGCGCGTAGGACAAACGCACCCATTATCGCCCCCCGGCGTCAAAGGCTCGCCACCAACCCGATGGCCAGCGGCGAGCCTGTCATCACTTCTTGCGGAACAGCATGGTCATGCGGTCGGATTCACCGATCGCGGCATATTTGGCCTTGTCCTGATCCTTGAGCGCATAATTGGGCGGCAGGGTCCACACGCCATCGGGATAGTCGGCGGTGTCCTTGGGATTGGCGTTGATCTCGCTCTTGCCGACCAGCTCGAAGCCGTGCTTCTCGAACATGGCGACGACATCGGCTTCCTTGAGATAGCCCTTCGAACCATCCGCATAAGCGGCGGGCGCATCGGCCTTGGCGCGGTGCTGTTCGATGCCGATCATGCCGCCGGGCTTGAGCATCTTGTGCATCGCGTCGAGCTCGCTGCCCAGAATGCCCCAGCGGTTCATGTTGTGCAGCATGCGCAGGATCAGGATGCGATCAACCTTGCCGTTGAGCTCGGCGGGCACAGCATTGGTCACATAGGCATGGATCTTGTCCGCCGCTAGGCCGGTCGCCTTGACGGCGCGATCGGGATAGCTGGTCGGATAGGCCGCCATCTGTGCCTTGCGCTGTTCGCTGAACGATGCGGCGATCGGCGAGACGCCGAGCGCGACATATTTGCCGCTGGTCGCGGTCAGCGGAGCGAGGATCTTCGTGTACCAGCCGGCATCGGCGGCATATTCGGCGACGACCATCTCGGGGCCGACCTGGAAGAACTCGAGCGTCTCCTTGGGGTGGCGATACTTGTCGCGGGCCTTGTCCTCGCCGCGCAGATCGGCAGCTACGGCAGCATCGATCGCCGAGGAGGCAGAGGCGCTCTCGGCTGCAAGGGCAGGCGCAGCGGTCATCAGGGGCAGGGCGGTGCCTGCGATCAGGGCAGACAGGATCATGGTGCGCATGGGGGGCAATCCTCTTTGTGGTTGTTGCTGGGGAACTTAGGACGGGTCCTGCGACTGGCTATACCTGCCACTGCAGGTCCAATCAATCGAGCAGCGGCATCTGTTGGCTGGCGCAATGGAAGCTGCCGCCGCCTGCCAGCACCGCATCGGCGCGCAGGCCGATGGTCTTGCGGTCGGGGAAGCAAGCGCCGATCGCCTCGACCGCCGGGCCGTCGGACGCGGTGCCATAAGTTGGCACGACGACCAGATGACTGGTGATCGCGAAGTTCATATGGCTCGCCGGTTGCACCTTCACCTCGCCCTCGGCATCGACACGCTCTACCAGGCCGGGCGAGGGGATCGGCACGACCTTCAGCCCGAAGGCTTCGGCTCGAAGCTTCGCATTGGCATAGATCGCCGCATTGGGATCGTCCGCGCCGCTCGGCACCGGCAGCGCCAGCGTCCCCGGCGCCACGAAGCGCGCGAGATTGTCCACATGCCCGTCGGTATGGTCGTTGATCAGGCCATCGCCGAGCCACAGCAGCCGCTCGATGCCGAGATCGCGCTTCAGCCGCGCCTCGATATCCGCGCGCGTCAGTTGCGGGTTGCGATTGGGATTGAGCAGGCACTGCTCGGTGGTGACGCCGAGCCCAGTGCCATCGACATCGATCGCGCCGCCCTCGAGCACCCAATCGGCGCTGGCGCTATCCAGACCGGCCTCCTCGGCGAGCAGGCCTCCGATCTCGGTATCGCCGGGCATGACATATTTGCCGCCCCAGCCGTTGAAGCCGAAGCGCTGGGCGAAGGGATTGCCGTCCTGTCCCCGCACGACGAGCGGCCCGGTATCGCGCAACCAGATATCGCCATAGGGGTGCATGCAGATGGTCACCACATCGCCCGCGAGCTCGCGCGCCAACGCCGCGTGGGTTTCATCGGGCACGATCAGCCGCGCCTCTTGCCCACTCTCGGCGACAGCGCGCGCGAACGCGGCGATCTCCGCCTGGGCAGCGCTCAAAAAGCCGTTCCACTCATCGGCCAGATGCGGAAATCCGATCCAGATCCAGCGCTGCGGAGCCCATTCGGGCGGCATCATCTGCGTCATCGGATCACTGGCCCGCCCGGCTCTTGTCGCGGATGGCGCGGAACTCGTCGCCTTCCACCCAGTTCGGCCAGTCCTTCGACATCGCCAGGCTGCGGCCGATGCTGTAATAGAGCGAAAGGTCGTCGATCACGCCCGTCCAGTCCCAGTTCGGATTATACTCGTCCTTGGGCCCGTGATAGCGGTTAACGGTATAGTCCTTGCCGGCTGCTTCGCCCGCTGGTTTGCCGCCGTTCACCAGATCGTCGCCACCATCGATGTACAGCATCGGCACGCCCTGCTTGGCGAGGCTGAAATGGTCGGAGCGGTAGTAATAGCCGTTCTGCGGCATCGGGTCGGCTTCGGCCACCCGGCCTTCCTTTTTCAGCGCGACGGCGAGAAAATCGTCGAGCTGCGACTTGCCCTTGCCGATCACGGTGACATTGCGTGCCTTGCCCGCCATCAGGAACGCATCCATGTTGATGCCGCCTGCGGTCTGGGACAGCGGATAGACCGGGTTCTCGCCATAATAAGACGATCCCAGCAGCCCCGATTCCTCGCCGGTGACCGCGAGAAAGACGACGCTACGATCGGGCGCACCCGCCTTGCTGAACGCTTCGGCCAGCGCGACCAGCGCGGCGGTGCCGGTGGCATTGTCGACCGCGCCATTGCAGATATCGTCACCATCATCGGCGGGCTTGCAATGGCCGAGATGGTCCCAATGCGCGGTATAGAGCACATATTCGTCGGGACGCTTGGCGCCAGGCAGGATGCCGATGATGTTGTTCGAAATCGTGGTTTCGATCGCATTGGCGAAAGACACCGACGCCTTGAGGCCCAGCGGCACAGGCTTGAAGCCCTTGCGCTTGGCCGCTGTGCTCAGGGTCGCCAGGTCCTGGCCTGCGCTCGCCAACAGCTTCTCGGCGGCTTCCTTCTGGATCCAGCCATTGGCCTGGGTCTCGCTCGCGCCCTTGTCGGCGCTTTGCGCGAAGAATTGCGGGCCGGTCCAGCTCGATTCCACCACGCCCCAGCCATAGGCGGCAGGCACGGTATCGTGCACGATCAGCGCTGCGGCAGCGCCCTGGCGCGCGGCCTCCTCATATTTGTAGGTCCAGCGGCCGTAATAGGTCATCGCCTTGCCGCCGAACTCGCCGTCGAGGCCGGGGCTGTCATAATCGGGATCATTGACCAGAATGACGACGGTCTTGCCCTTCACGTCGAGCCCGGCATAGTCGTTCCAGCCCTTTTCGGGCGCGTTGATGCCATAGCCGACGAACACGACGTCGCTGCCCGCGATGTCGATGGTCGGCGCCTCGCGATAGGTGCCGATCACCATGTCCTTGCCATATTCGAAGCTGAGCGGCGTCTTGCCGCCGCTGATTGTTAGCGGGCTTATCTTGCCCGCCTCAATGCTGACCAGCGGCACTTTCTGCAGCCAGCTGTCGCCATTGCCTGGCTTGAGCCCCGCCTTGGCAAATCGCTCGGTGAGCAGCTCGATCGTCTTCTGTTCACCGACGCTACCGGGCGCCCGGCCTTCGAACGCATGCGAAGACAGCATCCGCGTAATGTCCTTCATCGTAGCTTCGGAGATCGGCTGGGGGGCAGTCTCGGGAATATCGATAGGCGTTACCGATTGGGCAGCCAACGGGCTTGCTGCGAGTATAGCCAATGGCGCGGCTGCGAGTTTGAACAGGGTCTTGAGATACATGATCGATCTTTTCGCCGGAGAAATGGATGCGCAGGCCCCATGCCCGCTGGTCGCGGCTGTTTGCCAGTTGCGTCCGCGTCAGGCAAGCGGATCGGTCAGGCGCGGCGCGCGCCATGCTTGTGATTTGCAACGAATTTCCGTATCGCGGCTTTCAGAGTTAACATGTGTGAATGACAGGCGCGTGTCAGGTTTTTCGAACCGCTGCTTGTCCAGTCTTGAACGATCGCAAATCAGGCCTTTTCGCTATGGCGTTTGACACTACAGCCGACGCCTCGCCCGAGACTGGCCCTCCGCTCGATGACGACGCGTTCAAGGCCCAGCTTGCGTCGCTCATTCCGCACTTGCGCGCCTATGGCCGCTCATTGAGCGGCAATCGCGATGTCGCGGATGACCTGGTTCAGGACACCATGCTCAAGGCCTGGGCGGCACGCGGCCGTTTTGCCGCTGGCACGAACATGCGCGCCTGGACCTTCATCATCCTGCGCAATTCCTTCCTCTCGCAGCGCAGGCGTGCGCGGTTCACCACCGAATGGGACGATGTCGTCGCCGATCGCATCCTGTCGATGCCGGCAGGGCAGGGCGATCAGCTTCACCTGGCAGATGTCCAGCGTGCGCTGATGCAGCTGCCCGAAAGCCAGCGTGAGGCGCTGATCCTGGTCGGCGCAGGCGGCTTTTCCTACGAGGAGGCAGCCGACATTTGCGGAGTCGCGCTTGGCACGATCAAGAGCCGTGTGGCGCGCGGACGCTCGGCGCTGGCCGCGCTGATCGAGGATACCGCAGCCAGCGAGGGTAGGGCAGAGCGGACATCCGACCCGATGGCCGCGATCATGGCCGATGTCGACCGGGTGAGCGGCGGGCTGGTCGGGCGCAGCGCCGAGGACGACTGAGCGCAGCTGCACCCCGATTGCCTCTGCCCGCGCGCCGGGCTAGCACCAGCGCCATGCCAGTCCACCCAGAACTTGCCGAAGCGCGTCAGCGCGCCGCACGCCATGCACCGTTCCTGGCCGCTGCCATGGCGCGCGCACCCGACCTTGCCGACCGCCTCCAGGAGGAGGGTCTCGACGCCGCGCTGGATCATCTTCGCAATCTCGGCCGCGAGGGGCCGGTCGCCGAAGCGCTGCGGCGTCGCAAGAGCGGGCTTGCGCTGGTCCTGGCGCTTGCCGATCTGGCCGGCCTGGTCGGCGTCGACCGGGTCACCCGCATCCTGTCCGATTTTGCCGACCAGGCGCTGGACGCGGCTCTGGCCGACATCATTGCGCGGCGCACGCCAGATGCCGAACCTCGGGGCTTCGCGGTCATCGCGCTAGGCAAGCACGGCGGACAGGAGCTCAACTATTCGTCGGATATCGACCCGATCTTCATCTACGATCCGATGACACTGCCCTGCCGACCACGCGAAGAGGCGGCCGATGCTGCGCAGCGTATTGCGCGGCAACTGATTGATATGATGAGCCAAAGAGATGGAAACGGCTATGTCTTCCGGATGGATCTGCGTCTGCGTCCAGCGGCCGAGGTCACGCCGCTGGCCATCCCTGTCGATGCGGCGCTGTCGCATTATGAATCGGAGGCGCTGACCTGGGAACAGGCCGCCTTCATCCGCTCGCGCGCCGCAGCGGGCGACCGCGTGCTCGGCGACTATTTCATGGAGGCTCTCCGTCCGTTCATCTGGCGGCGCTCGCTCGACTTCGGGACGATCGACGAGATTGCCGCGCTCACCCGCCAGATCCGCGATCATTATAACAAGGGGCAGACGCTCGGTCCGGGTTACGATCTCAAGCGCGGCCGCGGCGGCATTCGCGAGGTCGAATTCTTCACCCAGGCGCACCAGCTCATCCATGGCGGACGCAATCCGGCGCTTCGCGTGCGTTCGACGCTCGACGCACTCGGTGCGCTGGAGGATCAAGGGATCATCCCCGGGCATGAGGCGAGGCTACTGGCGGGTCATTATCGCACGCTGCGCACATTCGAACACCGGCTGCAGATGGTCGACGACCAGCAGACGCACAGCCTGCCCGTTGACGCGCCGGCGCTCGACAATGTCGCTAGGCTGCATGGAATGACCGATGGTGCAGCGATGATCGCGGCGCTCCAGCCGGTGACACGGGATGTCGCAACCGTCTATGACGCGCTGATCGCCTCGCAGCGAGGTCAGGGCGATGAGGCGGTCGTTCCACTGAGCAACGATCCCGAATTGCTTGCCGAGGCGCTGGATCGCGCCGGCTTCGATCAGCCGGACAAGCTCGCCGAGCGGATTCAGGGCTGGCGCGGCGGAGCGGTGCGGGCCTTGCGCACCGCAGCGGGCCGCAAGGCGTTCGAGGAAGTGCTGCCCGCGCTGCTTGCGGCCTTTGCCGATGCGCCCGATCAGGCGGCCGCGCTCAACCGGTTCGACGATCTGCTGCGGCAGCTGCCCAGCACGGTGAATGTGTTCCGCCTGCTTCAGGCGCGGCCTGCGCTGATGCAGACGCTGGTCGATATCCTGAGCCATGCGCCGGTGCTGGCCGAGTCGCTGGCGCGCCGGGGAGACCTGCTCGACGGGTTGATCGACGCCAGCGCCTATGATCTGGTGGGCAGCGTCGAACAGATTGCCGAACGCCTCGCCCGCGAGGAGCCGGGCGACGACTATCAGCAGCGGCTCGATGCGGTGCGCGTGCGCGTCGGCGAGATGCGCTTTGCCCTCGGGGTGCAGCTGATCGAGGGGCGGCACGATCCGGTCGCCATCGCGGGCGGCTATGCCCGTGTCGCGGAGGCGGCGATCTGTCGTCTGGCCGATTGCGCCATCAGCGAATTCATCGCGGTGCATGGCCGGATGCCCGACAGCGAGCCGGTGATCCTCGCGCTCGGGCGGCTCGGCGGCGGGGCGCTGACCCACGCCTCCGACCTTGATCTCATTTTCCTGTTCAGCGGAGAGATCGGGCTGGAATCGGACGGCAGGCGCCCGCTCGGAAGCACGCAATATTACAACCGGCTTGCGCAGCGGATTATCGCGGCGCTTTCCGTGCCGACGGCGGCAGGCGCTTTGTACGAGGTCGATACGCGGCTGCGGCCCAATGGCGCGCAGGGCCTGCTGGCGGTATCGTTTGCCAGCTTTGCCGAATATCAGCGCGATCAGGCCTGGACCTGGGAGCATATGGCGCTGTGCCGGGCAAGGGTGGTTTACGGATCGCAGGAAAGCCGCGAGCGGCTCGAGGCGATCATTGGCGATGTTCTGCATGCCCCGCGCGATGCCGCCGAGCTGCGCGCAGCTGCGTTGAAGATGCGCGAGGATATTGCCGCGCACAAGAAGCCGCTCGGTCCGCTCGACGTCAAGCTGCTGCCTGGCGGCCTGGTCGATCTGGAGTTCATCGTCCACACGCTGCAACTGACCCACCGGGTGGGCTTCCACCCGGATCTGCGCCAGGCGATCGATGCGTTGGTTATAGCGGGGCTTGCAGATGCCGCGCTGGCTGAAGCACACGACCTGATGACGCGGCTGCTGGTCGCGCTGCGTCTGGTAGCGCCCGATTGCAGCGAGCCCCCGCCCGCAAGCCAGGCACTGGTGGCGCGGGCCTGCGGCTGCGGCTCCTGGCCGGAGCTGCTCACAGCGATCGATTGCGCGCGCGCCAGTGTTCAAACCGCCTGGCAGCACCTATTTGGCGCGAGCGCGCCTGCAACCAGCGCATGAGAGAGAAGGACAGACGATGACCGATATTGGCGACACCATCCCCGACATTGCGCTGACCGCGCACGATGGCAGCAGCGTTTCCGCCTCCGATTATGCCGGCAAGGCCTGGGTGCTGTATTTCTATCCCAAGGACGACACCAGCGGCTGCACCAAGGAGGCGCAGGAGTTCAGCGCGCATCTTGCCGAGTTCGAGGCGGCAGGGGTATCGGTGCTCGGCGTGTCGAAGGATCCGCCGAAAAAGCATCAGAAGTTCATCGAGAAATACGGCCTGACCGTGCCGCTCGCCAGCGATTCGGAGACCGACGGGTTGGCCGAGGCGATGGGCGTGTGGATCGAGAAATCGATGTACGGGAAGAAATATATGGGAATGGACCGGTCAACCTTTCTGGTCGGCAAGGATGGAAAGGTCGTGCGCGTCTGGCGCAAGGTAAAGGTCGCCGGGCATGTTGCCGAGGTGCTGGAGGCCGCCAGGGCCAATTGAGACGTCGCGAATCATGGTTAACCACAAGGGCTCGCCAACCGATTTGGCGGGCCCTTTTTGCTGGCGTGACGAAAATTTCCAATCGTTCCGGCCTGCAAAAGGTTAACGGAAGGCTTGGATCGACGCTGCGGCAGGACGATTCTGAGGCTTTCGCCGCCCGGATTCGGGCCGAAAACCGTCTCATTCATGCACGATTAAACGATTCAACGCGCCAGCCAGACGCTTCAACGCGCGGTGGCCGGTTGCGGGTTGCGGTGCACAAAGCTTTCCATCTACCCATGGTTCAACGAAATCGGAGGGAAGGGGTTCCAACGATTTTTGTGTTTTTGTGCTCCGCCTTTCACAAGGCGCCGGAGCACGAAGGGCACCCGCAAGGTCCGAACGGCCCGGTGGTTGCCCTTGCAACAAGGTGCTGAATATTCATGGTCGCAACCAGAATTGTCGCAACGGTCCTTACCACCACCACAGCCGGTCTGCTGTGCGCTGCATCACCCGCTTTTGCTGAAGGCAACGCCACCGACATCGCTGCTGCCGTGCCGCAGGTTTCGACCGAAGGCGCTCTGGGAGCCCAGGACACCGAATTCCGCGCCTTGTTCGCCGACTGGAAATCGATGGAGAACCGCGATACCGGCCGCGTCTCCATCCCCTCGCGCAAGCCCGTCGATGCCTTCAAGCTGACCAGCCAATACGGTTTCCGCGCCGATCCCTTCGCCGGACGCCGCGCCCGCCACAAGGGTCTCGACATGGCGGGTCCGATCGGTACGCCGATCTATGCCACCGCCGACGGTATCGTGGGTCGCGCTCAGTGGGTCGGTGGTTACGGCCAGTATGTCGAAGTCAACCATGGTGGCGAAATCCAGACGCGCTACGGCCACCTCTCGCAAATTCTGGTTCAGCCCAACCAGCGCGTCACCAAGGGCCAGGTCATCGGCCTGATGGGTTCGACCGGCCGCTCCACCGGCAGCCATCTGCACTATGAAGTGCGCATCGCCGGAAACTCGGTCAATCCGATGCCCTTTATCTCCTCGCGCGACTATCTGCTGGCCATGCAGGATGGCGGCAAGGTCGCCCAGGGCGGTCCCGCCGAGTAGTCGCTTCGGATCTCTGCACAGCAAGACATCAAGCGCCGGTCCTCCGGCGCTTTTTGTTTGTCGGCCGCACAACCCCGCGCTTTGCCATTGCTTTAATCGCGCGATTAAACAATGATGCCTGCGTAGTCGGGAATCGTTACGGAACACGCCGAATGGCGGGACGGACCTTTCCCTTGATCAGGAGGGAATGTCGCAATGCATCCATCGGTCCACGCCCAGAATCAGGCCGACAAGCCGGCTATCATCATGGCGGGTTCGGGGCTTCAGGTAAGCTATGCCGAGCTGGATCGCCGCTCGAACCAGGTCGCACAGTATCTGCGCCAGCAGGGTGTCGGTATCGGCGACACCGTTGCTCTGTGTCTGGAGAACCGGGCGGAATATTTCGACATCGTCTGGGGCGCGCAGCGCGCAGGCCTTATCTTCGTGGCGATTTCCAACCGGCTGACCGCGGACGAGATAAGCTATATCCTGCAGGATAGCGGCGCCAAGCTGCTGTTCACCTCCGATTATCTCGGGGCGCATCTGCCAGCGATCGCCAGCGCCTGTCCGCACGTGCCGATCGTCAATCTGGACGATGCCTCCGCCACCGCTGCCATCGCCGCGATGCCCGATACGCCGATCGCCGATCAGCGCGCGGGCTCTGACATGCTCTATTCGTCGGGTACCACCGGACGTCCCAAGGGCGTGCGTCTGCCGCTGCCGGAAGATGGCGACATCGCCGCGAGCAACACGCTGGTGATGCTCGCCCAGGGCGCATTCGGCTTCGGCCCGGACAGCATCTATCTCTCGCCCGCGCCGCTCTATCATGCCGCGCCGCTGCGCTGGTGCATGAGCGTGCACAAGCTGGGCGGCACCGTGATCGTGATGGAGAAGTTCGATCCTGAAGCCGCGCTGCAGCTGATCGAGCGCTACAAGGTCAATGTCAGCCAATGGGTTCCGACGCATTTCACCCGCATGCTCAAGCTGCCCGAGGAGGTGCGCACGCGCTATGACGTGTCGAGCCTGAAATCGGCGGTGCATGCTGCCGCACCATGTCCGGTGCCGGTCAAGCAGGCGATGATCGACTGGTGGGGGCCGGTGCTCAAGGAATATTATGCCGGCACCGAGGGCAATGGCTTCACCTTTATCTCGAGCGAGGACTGGTTGACGCACCAGGGCTCGGTCGGGCGCTCGCTGCTCGGCACGATCCGAATCTGCGACGAAGAGGGCAAGGAGGTGCCTGCGCGCACCGAAGGCACCGTCTATTTCGAAGGCGGCGGCAAGTTCGAATATCACAACGACGCCAGCAAGACCAAGGAAGCGACGCATCCGCAAGGATGGACAACGCTCGGCGATGTCGGCTGGGTCGACGAGGAGGGCTTCCTCTATCTCACCGACCGCAAGAGCTTCATGATCATCTCGGGCGGCGTGAACATCTATCCGCAGGAGATAGAGAATCTGCTGGTCAGCCATCCCAAGGTCGCCGATGCGGCGGTGATCGGCGCGCCGTGCCCGGATATGGGCGAGCGCGTCGTCGCGATCGTGCAGCCGCTAGACCTTGCCGAGGCGGGAGATGCGCTCGCGGCCGAGCTAAGCACCTATTTGCGCGGATCGCTTTCGGGGGTGAAGATGCCGCGGCAGATCGACTTCCGGGACGAGCTGCCCCGTCACGCCACCGGCAAGCTCTACAAGCGCCTGCTGCGCGACGAATATTGGGCAAAGGCCAAAGAGGCCGAAGCCGTGGCAGGAGCCTGATCCATGGCGACCATAGCCCCCGCCGTGCTGCCGCCCGAGATCGCGTCGGCCATCGTCAATCCCGTCGCCTATGGCGAGTGGAACGGCATCAAGGAAAAGTTCCGCTGGGCCCGCGACAATATGCCCGTCGGGCTGGTCCAGGCGGAAGGCTATATGCCTTTCTGGGCGATCACCCGGCATGAGGACATCATGACGGTGAGCAAGGACAATGCACGCTTCCTCAATGCGCCCAAATCGGTGGTGCTGGGGCCGATCGCGGTGCAGATGCTGACCCACATGATCACCGGCGGCAGCCCGCATCTGGTGCGGTCGCTGGTCACCATGGATGCGCCCGAACACATGGACTATCGCAAGCTCACCCAGAGCTGGTTCATGCCCAAGAACCTGGCGAGCCTGGAAGAGAAGATCCGCGGCATCGCGCGTGCATCGGTCGATGCGATGCTGGCGACGGGGGGCAAGTGCGATTTCGTGCACCAGGTCTCGGCGCTATATCCGCTGCATGTCGTGATGCAGATCCTCGGCGTGCCGCACGAGGACGAGCCGCTGATGCTCAAGCTGACGCAGGAGATGTTCGGCGGCGAGGATCCCGACCTCAACCGCGCGCGCTCGGTCGAACTGACGCCCGAGCAGGTCACCCAGTTCGTGATCGAAGCGGTGCGCGATTTCGAGGGCTATTTCATGAAGCTCGCCGCCGACCGGCGCGCCAACCCGCAGGACGATGTCGCCACCGTCATCGCCAACGCGGTGATCGATGGCGAACCGATCAGCGACCGCAATGCCGCCGGCTATTACATCATCGTCGCGGCTGCCGGGCACGACACAACCTCCGCCTCGACTGCCGGCGCGATGTGGGCGCTGGCCAAGGATCCCGACCAGTTCGCGCGGATCAAGGCCGACCGCAGCCTGCTGCCCGGTCTGATCGAGGAGGCGATCCGCTGGACCACGCCGGTGCAGCATTTCATGCGCACGGCGGCCGAGGATTGCGAGATCGGCGGACAGCGCATCGCCAAGGACGACTGGCTGATGCTGTGCTATGTTTCGGGCAACCATGACGAGCGGGTGTTTCCCGATCCCGACCGGTTCGATGCCTCGCGCGGGCCCAACCGCCATGTCGCATTCGGGGCAGGGGTGCACCAGTGTCTGGGCCTGCACCTCGCGCGGCTGGAAATGCGCATCCTGTTCGACGAGTTGCTCGATCGGATCGATAGCGTGGAGCTGGCGGGCACGCCGCAGCGCGCGAGCAGCACCTTTGTCGGCGGCCCCAAGACGCTGCCGATCCGCTTTGTCCCGAGTTGAATTGACAGTGGTTTGCGGCGGGCACCCGGTATAGCGTGCGCGCCGGACTTATATGACAACAGCCCGGATCGTTCGATACCGGGCCGGCATCACAGGAAAGGAATGTTCCGATGGTTCAGCAGTACAGCGTCCTCATCAACGGCAAGCTCGAAAAGCCCGGCAAATGGATCGATGTCGTCAATCCCGCCAACGAGCAGGTGATCGCCCAGGTTCCCGATTGCGGACAGGAAGAGCTGGACCGTGCCGTCGCCGCTGCCCGCGCTGCGTTCAAGACCTGGAAGAATGTGCCGATCGACGAACGCCGCGCGGTCATTCAGAAGATTTCCGCCGCGATCAAGGCCAATGCCGATGAACTGATGCGGCTGCTGACCAGCGAGCAGGGCAAGCCTCACGCGCAAGCTGCGGGCGAGATTCATGGCGCAGCTGCGATGGCCGCAGCGCAATCGACGCTGAGCCTGGAAGACGAGATCAATGAGGACAGCGACACGCGCCTTTCCCGCACGCGCCGCGTTCCCGTGGGCGTCGTCGGCGGTATCGTGCCTTGGAACTTCCCGGTGATGATGGCGGTGCAGAAGATCGTGCCCGCGCTGCTTTCAGGCTGCACGATGGTGCTCAAGCCCTCGCCGTTCACGCCATTGGCCACGCTGCGCATCGTCGAGTTGATCGCCGACGAGGTGCCGGCGGGTGTGCTCAACGTCATCACCGGCGGCGACGATCTCGGCCCGCTGATCACCTCGCATCCCGATATCGACAAGATCACTTTTACCGGATCGACCGCGACCGGCAAGCGGGTGATGGAATCGGCATCGAAGGACTTGAAGCGCATCACGCTCGAGCTCGGCGGCAACGATGCCTCGATCGTTCTGCCCGATGCCGATGTGAAGAAGGTGGCCGAACAGCTGTTCTGGTCGAGCTTCACCAATGCCGGACAGATCTGCGTCGCGGCCAAGCGCATCTATATTCACGAGGACATCTATGACGAGCTGTCCGCCGCGATTGCCGAGTACGCCAAGGGCGTGAAGGTCGGCGATGGCGCCGAGCAGGGCACTGCCGTCGGCCCGATCCAGAACAAGAAGCAGTATGAGCGCGTGCTCGACCTGATCCAGGATGCCAAGGACAATGGCTACAAGTTCCTGGTGGGCGGCGATCACGATCCCTCGATCCCCGGCTATTACGTGCCGATCACCATTCTCGACAATCCGCCCGAAGACGCGCGCATCGTCGCCGAAGAGCAGTTCGGCCCGGTGATGCCGCTGATGAAATTCTCGACCGTCGAGGAAGCGATCCAGCGCGCCAATGCCTCGGATTACGGCTTGGCTGGCGCGGTGTGGACTGGCAATCCGGAAGAGGGCGTGAAGGTCGCCGAGCAGCTCGAGACCGGCACGGTCTGGGTGAACGAATATCTGCACCTTTCGCCCTTCGCACCGTTCGCGGGCCACAAGCAGTCCGGCTTTGGCGCGGAATATGGCAAGGAGGGCCTGCTTGAATTCACCTATCCGCAGGTGATCACGGTGAAGCGCGAAAAGGCGGTGGCTTGAGCGATAAAGCCCTCTCCCCTTGAGGGGAGAGGGTTGGGAGAGGGGGAGTGCGCGACATTGCCCATCTCAACTTCGCCTAGTCGGCAAGCCGACAAGGCTCCGTATCTCTCCCCTGAAGGAGAGAGAGCTTTGCCGCGACAGCATTGACGTGTTCGCCGCATCTGTTTAACCGTTCGATTAAATCCATTGCGGAGTCGGCGTGAACGACCGCCGGGCCGCGCAATCTGCAAGGAGAGGCCCTATGGCTCATGCATATATCGTAGATGCGGTTCGCACCGCTGGTGGCCGTCGCGGCGGCCGTCTCGCTGGTGTTCACCCGGTTGATCTGGGCGCAGCGGTGTTCGACGCGATCGCGGCGCGCAACGATTTCGATCCCAAGGCGATCGACGATGTCATCACTGGCTGCGTGATGCAGGGCGGCGAGCAGACGATGGACGTGGGCCGAAATGCGGTGCTCGCCTCGAAGCTGCCCGACAGCATCCCTGCCGTGACCATCGACCGTCAGTGCGGATCGTCGCAGCAGTCGATGCAGTTTGCTGCCCAAGCGGTGATGAGCGGTACCCAGGACATCGTGCTGGCGAGCGGCATCGAGAGCATGACCCGCGTGCCGATGGGCTCGACCGCAATGCTCTACATGAAAGCCGGCATGGGCAACTACAAGTCGGCGCGGCTCGAGGAAGCGTTTCCCGGCGTGATGTTCAGCCAGTTCGATGGCGCGGAAATGATCGTCAAGAAGCACGGCCAGACCAAGGAAGCGCTCGATGCCTATTCACTCGAAAGCCACCGCCGCGCGGCAGCCGCGACCCAGGCGGGCGCGTTCGACAACGAGATCGTTCCGGTCGAGATCGAGACGCCGGAGGGCAAGGAATGGCACAAGGTCGATGAAGGCATCCGCTTCGATGCGACGCTCGAGGGCATTGCCGGCGTGAAGCCGATCTCCGAGACCGGCGTGCTTTCGGCAGCCAATGCCAGCCAGATCTGCGACGGTGCCTCGGCGGTGCTGATCGTGTCTGAACAGGCGCTCAAGGATCATGGTCTGACCCCGCGTGCGCGCATCCACCATGTCTCGGTGACCGCAGGCGATCCGGTGATCATGCTCGAGGAACCGCTGTTCGCCACCGAGCGGGCGCTCAAGCGCGCGGGCATGAAGATCGACGATATCGATCTGTATGAAGTCAACGAAGCCTTTGCCCCGGTGCCGCTGGCCTGGCTGTCCTATCTCGGTGCCAGCCATGATCGCCTCAACGTCCATGGCGGCGCGATCGCGCTCGGCCACCCGCTCGGCGCGTCGGGCACCAAGCTGATGGCGACGCTGCTCAACGCGCTCGAAAAGCGCGGTGGCA
This sequence comes from Blastomonas sp. 34TW, assembly GCF_059803595.1. Lineage (NCBI taxonomy): Bacteria > Pseudomonadati > Pseudomonadota > Alphaproteobacteria > Sphingomonadales > Blastomonadaceae > Blastomonas > Blastomonas sp. 34TW. The sequence continues at coordinate 90,185 of NZ_JAPFGW010000004.1, read as the reverse complement.
AATACGGTCTGCAGACGATGTGCGAGGGCGGCGGTCAGGCCAACGTCACGATCATCGAACGGCTGAGCTGACATAACGCTCCTCCCCGGCTCGGGGAGGGGGACCGCGAAGCATTGGAGGGGAAGCGTCCAGGTGCATTGCCTCGATCGAGGCACAATCCCGCTACCCCTCCGTCAGTCCTTCGGACTGCCACCTCCCCGCCGCGGGGAGGATTGAAATTTGATCATTCTTCAGGAGACACCTTAATGAAACTCGATTCCTCCATTTCCGCCGTCGTCACCGGCGGCGCTTCGGGCCTGGGCGCCGCGACCGCGCGCGCTCTCGCCGCCAAGGGCGTCAAGGTCGCCATTTTCGACCTGCAGGAAGAAAAAGGCACCGCGCTCGCCAATGAGATCGGCGGCGTGTTCTGCGAAGTGAACGTGACCGACGATGCCAGCGTCGACGCCGGTTTCGCCAAGGCCCGCGCCGCGATCGGTCAGGAGCGTATCCTGGTGAACTGCGCCGGTACCGGCAACGCCATCAAGACCGCCAGCCGCTCGAAGGAAGACGGCAGCATCAAGCATTTCCCGCTCGATGCGTTCAACTGGATCGTGCAGATCAACCTGGTGGGCACCTTCCGCTGCATCGCCAAGTCGGCCGCCGGCATGATGACGCTCGATCCGCTGCCCGATGGCGATCGCGGCGCGATCGTCAACACCGCATCGGTCGCGGCCGAGGATGGCCAGATCGGCCAGGCGGCCTATTCGGCATCGAAGGGCGGTGTCGTCGGCATGACGCTTCCCATCGCGCGCGACCTTTCGAGCGAAGCGATCCGCGTCAACACCATCCTACCGGGCATTTTCAATACCCCGCTGCTCGCCGCCGCGCCGCAGCCGGTCAAGGATGCGCTGGGTGCATCGGTTCCGTTCCCCAAGCGTCTTGGTGACCCGGAGGAATATGCGCAGCTTGCGCTGACCATGATCGAATGCGGTTATTTCAACGGTGAAGATGTCCGTCTCGACGGCGGCATCCGCATGGCACCGCGCTGATCGATAAAGCCCCGCTCGCGTGTCGGGCGGGGCCTATTCCTTTCCGGGAGGCTGGCATGGACTATAGTACGATCCGCTACGATGTGGCCGATGGCATCGCCACGATCACACTCAGCCGCCCGGAAAAGATGAATGCCTTCACCAACCGGATGATGGCCGAGATGATCGATGCGTTTGACGCGATCGATGCCGACGATGCCGTCCGTGCTGTGATCGTGACCGGCGAGGGCAGGGCCTTTTGTGCAGGCGCAGACCTGACCCCCGATGGCGGGGGCGGACCGTTTTCCAGCGACGATCCGGTTACCGATCTGTCCGACGAACGCGTTCGCGATGGTGGCGGGTTGCTGACGCTGCGGATCTTCCAGTGCAAGAAGCCGGTGATCGGTGCGATCAATGGCGCGGCCGTCGGCATCGGGGTGACGATGCAGTTGCCGATGGACATGCGGCTGGCCTCGACCAGCGCGCGCTTCGGCTTCGTCTTCGCCCGGCGCGGAATCGTGCCCGAGGCGGCTTCGTCCTGGTTCCTGCCGCGCCTGGTCGGGCAGCAACAGGCACTCGAATGGTGCATGACGGGGCGTGTGTTCGGCGCCGATGAAGCGCTCGCTGGGGGCCTTGTGCGTTCGGTGCATGCGCCCGAAGAGCTTATGCCCGCTGCAATCGCGCTCGCGCGCGAGATTATCGACAATACCGCGCCGGTTTCGGTCGCGCTGACCCGGGCGATGCTGTGGCGGATTCCGTCCGCGCCGCATCCAATGCACGCACACCGTGTCGACAGCCGTGCCATCTACACGCGTTCGCGTTCGGGCGATGCTGCGGAAGGCATTTCGAGCTTCCTCGAAAAGCGCGCGGCCAACTATCCCGACCGGGTTGCATCGGACATGCCGGAATTCTATCCATGGTGGGATGAACCCGGATATGAATAACGCTGCGCCCGAGAGTGAGCTCAATGCGCGCGACCAGCTGATCGAAGCCGCCAGCCAGATTATGCGCGATGGCGATCAGGTCGATCTGTCGCTGAGCGAGCTTTCCCTGCGCTCCGGGCTGAACAGCGCGTTGGTCAAATATTATTTCGGCAACAAGCAGGGGCTGATGCTCGCGCTGCTCGAACGCGACATGCGCAACATCGTCAACAGCCTCGATGCACTGCTCGCCAAGGACCTGCCGCCGGACGAGAAGTTGCGCGTGCATATCCGCGCGGTGATCGGAACCTATTTCCGCTTTCCCTATCTCAACCGGCTGCTGATGCGGATGGTGCGCGATGCCGCACCCGAAGTGTCGCGCAAGATCGCCGACGATTATCTCGTGCCGATTTCCAACGCCTATGAACGGCTGATCGAGGAAGGCGTGCAGAAGGGGCTTTTTCGCCCTATCGATGCGGGCCTGTTCTACTTCACCGTCACCGGGGCTGCAGACCGCTTCTTCTCCGCGCGGCTCGTGCTGCATCATTGCTTCGGTCAGTCCGAGATGACCGAGCAGATGCGCGACGATTATGCCGACCATACTCTGGATATCATCATGCCCGGCCTGTTGGTGAACCCAGGCAGCGCTTGACACCGGTTAACCGTAACGCCGGGACGAGCCGTTCGTTACATACGTTCGAATTACGGTAATAAACTTACAACTCTGAGCAATTTTCCTTAGAGCGGAGGAATGACCAATTCCGCCGCCCGATTCCCGAGTCACTCCGCCGACGCCGCCGATTCTGCGCGGGGCGTTTCTCGCGCCGTTTCTGCAATCGATGAGCAGGCGTTCGTCGAGGCCAGCGAGAAGCTCGCCAGGGCCCTGGATCACGCCGCGGCAGGACGCACGCATTCTGATATTGCCGAGGCACGGCTGCGCCTGCGCGAACTGGCGGTGAAGCTGCGCGATGCGGGCTATTGGCGTACCGACAAGCATGGTCTGCGCGCCACAGTGTCGCTGCTGTGGCAGGCCGATCGCTATGTCAGCGAGCTGGCACTGAAACAGGATCAGGCGGGTGGGGGCTCAACACCCCGGACATGAATTCGAGTTCTTCAGGCCTGCCGGGTCGCAAACGGAAGCAGGTATGGAGTGGCGGGTCGGCAGCGGCTTTGAGGCGAGCACTGCGCCGGCCCGCCAACATTTTGCACGATTTGAATGTTACTGTTTAATGACAGTCAAAATGCCAGAATGTAACCTGGCAAAAGCCGCGTGATACCTTATTTCGCCGCGGTCCAGGTCTGCGCCTGGCAGAACATCGCGATGCAGCCCTCAACGCTCAGTGTTCCATTCTTTCCTGCCGTCACGATCGACCTGTAGGTCTTGCCGCTTTCGGGATCGTAGATCTTGCCGCGCCACTTCTTGCCGTCGGGAACGAACCCGCTGAGAATGGGCAGGCCGACCAGCTTGCGCTTGCGCAACGCTGGATCGGGATTGTTCACATCGGTCGACACGCCATTCTTGGGCTGTTCGATGAACCGCGTCAGTCGTCCGCATATGTTCTGGCCGCACGGGGCGATCGTGACCACGGCGCGCTTGCCCTTGGTGTACCACTGACCCTGGATGGATTCGGATGCCTGTGCAGGGACAGCCATGAGGGACAGCGATGTCCCCAAAATAGCGGCGATTGCCGACCAGCGCATATTGTTCTCCATCCAGCTTGTGATTAGCCTGTCCGCCAATCCCGCGATAGCCGGGACGCCAGCCAGGAACTTGGCGAGGTCATAACGCGGGGAGAGACGGTGATGAAGCGGATTTTTGTGGGATTTGCATCGGTATTGGCCCTGACCTCGGCGGCGCCGATCCTGGCCAAAGAGCTTGCCGTCGCGCCTGGCCCTGGTGCGCAGGAGCGACTGCAGGAAGCGCTGATCCTGGCCCAGCCCGGCGATGTCGTGATGCTGGGCGAAGGACGCTTCGATCTCACCGACGGCCTCTCGCTTGATGTCGCGGGTGTCACGCTCAAGGGCGCGGGTCCCGAAAAGTCGGTGCTGAGCTTCAAGGGGCAGCTGGCGGCGGGCGAGGGGCTGCTGGTCACATCGGACAATGTGGTACTGCGCGATTTTGCGGTCGAGGACAGCCGCGGGGACGCGATCAAGTCCAAGGGCGCGGACAATATCGTCTATCACAATATCCGCGTCGAATGGACCGGCGGACCGAAAGAGACGAACGGCGCCTATGGCATCTACCCGGTCGAATCCGAAAATGTACTGATCGATTCGGTGCTGGTGATCGGCGCGTCCGACGCTGGCATCTATGTCGGCCAGTCGCGCAACATCATCGTGCGCGATTCGATCGCCCGATTCAATGTTGCGGGCATCGAGATCGAGAACAGCTTCAACGCCGATGTCCATGACAATGTCGCGACCAAGAATACCGGCGGCATCCTGGTGTTCGATCTGCCCAACCTGCCGCAACAGGGCGGGCATAATGTCCGCGTGTTCGACAATGTCGTGGTCGAAAACGACACGCCCAATTTCGCGCCGAAGGGCAATATCGTCGCCAGCGTCCCCGCCGGTACCGGCGTGATGGTTATGGCCAATCGCGATATCGAGATTTTCGACAATGTGTTCGATGGCAATGGATCGTCGAACATCATGATCATCGGCTATCGGCAGAAATTCGACGACGCGAAATACCAACCGATGGTCCGCAATGTCCGCATCAGCGACAATGCGCATGGCAAGACCGGATTTGCGCCGCAGTTCGCAGGCGGCGAGATGCTGGCAGCGGCCTTTGGCGGCAGCGTGCCGCCGATTATCTGGGATGGCGTGGGCGGGGCCGAAGCCAGGGTTTATTCGAGCGACGATGTGCCGGTGCTCAACCTGGGCATGACGAAATCGGACCAACCCATCGAGACAGCGCAGCCAGCGCTCGCCAAGCTCGCGGGCGACGCAGCGCCCACGCTGCCGAAGATCGTCATGCCCGACGCCATGGAAGCGGCCATCCGGTGAAACGCTGGCAAGGCCTGGCTGGCGGTGTTGCTGCGGCGTTGCTGGTAAGCGCGCTGCCGGCACCAGCGGTCATCAACGATTCCGCGATTACCGAAGCGGCGCTGCCGCGCAAACTGTCGGAGTTCGGATTCTTTGCAGGGCCCGGTGCGACCGATCCGGCCCCCGCGCTGGTGGCCTACAGCCTGCGTACCCCGCTCTTTTCCGACTATGCCGAAAAGCAGCGGTTCGTTTACGTGCCCCAGGGCGCGCGCATGTCCGCCAATGCCGATGGCCGGATCGAGTTCCCGGTGGGCAGCGCGCTGATAAAGACCTTCGGCTATGGCAGCGGTGCGGGTTTTCGCCCGATCGAAACGCGCGTCCTGCTCCGCCGGGCAAGCGGGTGGGAGGCCTTGCCCTATGTCTGGAACGCCGATCTGAGCGATGCCGATCTGAAGGTCGCGGGCACGCGGCTGCCGGTGACCGTGACCCGGGCCGATGGCCGGCGCAGCGAGATCAGCTATGCTGTGCCGAACAAGAACCAGTGCAAGGAATGCCATTCGTCCGCCGACGCAGTGGTGCCGATCGGTCCGATCGCGGCGAACATGGATTTCGCACCATCCGGCGCTGCGGCGTTCCGCAAGCGCATCGACTGGGCCGGAGCGCCGATCGCCGCCAACGGACCGATCTGGAACGAGGCTTCCACCGGCACGCTCGATCAGCGTGCGCGCGCCTATCTCATGGTCAATTGCGCGCATTGTCACAACCCCACGGGATCCGCGAGCAATTCGGGACTCTTCCTCAATTATGGCGCAGCGGCGGATCGCACCGCCACAGGCCTGTACAAGCGTCCGGTCGCTGCCGGGCGCGGCAGCGGCGGGCGTGAGTTCGCGATCCACCCGGGGCAGCCCGACCAGTCGATTATGATCCATCGCATGGGTTCGACCGAGCCGGGAGTCGCCATGCCCGAGGTCGGCCGATCGATGGTGCATGAAGAGGGCGTTGCGCTCATCCGCGAATGGATTTCATCGCTGCGTTCGGAATAGCCTTTGCGCGTCGCTCCAGCTGGTCTAGCAGACGGTCGAACCGGCGTTACAGGGGCAAAAGGCAATGAGCGAGTGGACCATCGGCGTGATCGGCGGATCAGGCCTTTATGCGATCGACGGGCTCGAGGATGCCCAGTCGATCCGCGTCGACAGCCCGTTCGGCGAGGCATCGGACGATATCGTCATCGGCACGCTCAACGGCCATAGGTTCGTGTTCCTTCCCCGTCACGGCAAGGGGCATCGCCTGAGCCCGAGCGATGTCAACGCGCGCGCCAATATCGACGTGCTCAAGCGTGCCGGTTGTACTGATATCCTGGCAATTTCCGCTATCGGCTCGCTGCGGGAGGAGCTGCCGCCGGGCCAGTTCGTGTTGGTCGATCAGTTCATCGACCGCACCGTGCACCGTCCGAGCAGCTTTTTCGGCACCGGCATGGTCGCCCATGTCTCGATGGCAGAGCCCGTCTGCCCCCGGCTGTCGGCGCTGGCCGCCGATGCTGCGCGAGCGGCGGGTGCGCCAGTGCACCAGGGAGGAACCTATCTGGCGATGGAGGGCCCGCAATTTTCGAGCCGGGCCGAGAGCCATATGTACCGCACCTGGGGCTGTGACGTCATCGGCATGACCGCGATGCCCGAGGCCAAGCTCGCGCGCGAGGCCGAGCTTCCCTATGCGCTGGTCGGCATGGTGACCGACTATGATTGCTGGCGCGAGGGCGAGGATCATGTCGAGGTCGGCGCGATCATCGCTCAGATGAATGCCAATTCGGCGAGAGCCCGCCAGCTGGTGATCGAACTGGCGAAGATGCTGCCTGAGAGGCGCGAGTCCAGCCCGATCGACACCTGTCTCGATTTCGCGCTGATCACTGCGCCCGAAGCGCGCGATCCGGCGCTGCTCGCCCGGCTTGATGCCGTGGCGGGGCGCGCGCTCAGGCCGCGCTGAAAAAGGGATCATCGCGCCGGACGCACCGTGCGTCCCGGCGCCAGCGCCCAGCGGGTGATCGCCGCGATACCCGTCGTCCCGCCGCGAACCGCGAGCCGCGCCGGTAGTGAGATCGACAGTCCGTGCATGTGGCGAGCCCAGCGCGGCAGCAGATCGACGCCGGCCTGCATCGTCATGTGATGGAACGGCGCAAGCTGCGGCGATGATGGCGGCTGGTTGAGCAGCAGATCCGCGATCTCGCGCGTCCGCTCGTCGAACCGGAGCCGGGGCCGCGCCTTGGCCACCAGCCGCTGCGCCTCGCGATGGCTATAGGGCACAGGGTCCGCACCCAGCAGCCGCCCGATCTGTGCCATCTCGGCGAAATAGCGGTCCCGCTCGGCCATGGTCATGTGCGGCTTGCGATAGCGGACATAGGCATCGAGAAAGCAGAGGCTCTCGGTCACATGCACCCAGGCCAGCGATGTCGGATCATTGGCTTTATAGGGCGTGCCATCGGGAAGGGTGCCGTGCACATGATCGTGAATGCGGCGAATGCGCGCGATCTCGCCCAGTGCCTGTGCGCGGTCGCCATAGGTGGTGCGGGCCAGAAATGCCGCGGTGCGCCGCAAGCGCCCACGCATGTCCTGGCGAAACACCGAATGGTCCCATACGCCCGCCAGCACCATGGGATCCAGCATCTGCATCAGCAGCGAGGCGATGCCGCCGATCATCATCGAGGTGACATCGCCATGTACCTGCCAGCAGACCGAGTGTGGGCCGAACAGCCCGCTATCCTCGCGCGAGATCTCGATCGTCTGCCCATCGGGTTCCGCAAAGATGCGGCGGATTTCGCTTCCGATGGAATCGCGCAAGCCTGGCATGCTGACAATATGGGGCATGCAAAGGGGTTTGCCAATCATGACCGCCTATCGTCTCATGCAGTCATAGCCGTTTATTCTACACGACTTGCCGGGCCGCGAGCCCCTCCATGGTAACGCTTTGCTAATCGCGCTTCTTTATGTCGTGGCAGATGTTTGGACAGAAGCAATCAGAACTGGCAACGGGAGACGCGCCAGCACCTGCTGTGCTGTCTGCAAGATCGCTGCTGGCGATCTGCGCGCTCTGGCCTGTGGTCATGGGTGTTCGCACTGTAGCGATGCTGCTGACGGCGGCGGCAACAGGATTTTCGCTGGCCAGCCTCAACCTGCCATTCGTGCTTGCAGCCGCCTTGTCGATCCTGATCGACCTCGTGATCTTCCTGCCCGGACGCAGCGATGCCATTCGCAAGATCCTCGGAGACAGCTTCCCGCCGATGCTGTCGGCAATCGTCTGCATGTCGACGGTCTGCTTCTCGTTTGCCGTGGTCAGCCTTGTGGCGCACGGCCAGGAAGCCGGCGTCCTGATCGGCATGATGGCGTTGCTGGGCGCGCTGCTTCCGACCCTGGCGGTCATGGTGCCGCATCGCATGCTGATGTTCTTTGCGTGTATGTCGACTGGACTCGGCGTGTTGCTCGCCGCCTGGGATCTGCGCTTTGCGGTGGGCACGCTGGTCTTTTTGCCGGCGATGCTGCTGATCGCGCTCATCCGCGGCAAGGACGATCGCGACGAGGAGGCGGCGCTCGATCTGCAGAAGCTCAACAACGAGCGCGCGCGCTGCCTGCTCTCCGATTACGAGAAATCCGGTCGCGGTTGGTTCTGGGAGACCGACCGCCAGGGCCGCATCGTCTATATCAGCGCCGAGGCGGTGACCGCGATACAGGCAGACCCGGCGACGATCATCGGCCAGCCCTTGAGCTCGGTCATCTGTTCGCCGGGTGCCGATGGCGGCGGCAGCGAACGGACGTTCAATTTCCACTTCTCCGCCCGCACCGCGTTCAGTGATCTCGCCGTGCGGGTCGCGCAGTCGGAAGAGGAACGGGCCTGGTCGCTTTCCGGCGCGCCGTTCTACAACGAGTTCGGCCAGTTCGTCGGGTTTCGCGGTCATGGCACCGACCTGACCGAGGTAAAGCGCTCGCACGAGGCGGTCACCCAGCTCGCGCGCTACGACAATCTCACCGGGCTTGCCAATCGCTTGTACATCAAGGAGCTGTTCGAGAAGGCGCTGGTCGGCCATCGCGGCGAGCCCAGCCCGTGCTCGCTGTTCCTGCTCGACCTCGACCGATTCAAGCAGGTCAACGACACGCTCGGCCATCCGATCGGCGATGCGCTGCTCAAGCAGGTGTCCGAGCGGCTCAAGCGCACCATCGGTGACAGCGGCGAGGTTGGCCGTCTGGGCGGCGACGAGTTCCAGGTCGTGCTGCCCGGCATCATCAGCGAGGACCGGCTGGCGGATATCGCGCGATCGGTGATCATCAATCTGAGCCATCCCTATATGGTCGAGGGCAACCAGATCGTGATCGGTGCTTCGGTGGGTATCGCCATTGCCGATGGACGTACCCATTCAGGGGCCGAGACGCTGATCCGCAACGCCGATCTTGCGCTCTACTCGGCCAAGGAAAACGGCCGCGGCATCTGGAAATTCTACAGCGAGGACATGCACAAGGTCGCGCATGAGCGGCGCGCGCTCGAGGGCGAGCTGCGCGCTGCGCTTCAGGCTGGCGGGATGAGCATCGCCTATCAGCCGGTGGTCAATGTTGCGACCGAAACGATCAGCGGGTTCGAGGCGCTCGCGCGGTGGAACCACCCGGTGCGCGGACCGATCAGCCCAGGCGTGTTTGTTCCCATTGCCGAAGAATCGGGCCTGATCATGCAGCTGGGCGAATGGGTGCTGCGCACCGCCTGTGCCGATGCTGCCACCTGGCCCCGATCGGTGCGTATCGCGGTCAACGTCTCGCCGATGCAATTTGCCGACCCTGCCTTCCCGTCGATCGTGCTCAACGCGCTCGCGCAGAGCGGGCTCGAGCCCGAGCGGCTCGAGCTGGAAATTACCGAGAGCGTGTTCCTCGACGACAAGCTCGATGCGACCCGCATCTTCGAACGGTTGAAAGGCATCGGCGTGCGCCTGGCGCTCGACGATTTCGGGACCGGCTATTCCGCGCTCGGTTATCTGCGCAGCGCACCCTTCGACAAGATCAAGATCGACCAGAGCTTCGTGCGCGGTGCATCGCAATCGGGCAGCGCCAACAGCGCGATCATCCGCTCGATCGTCTCGCTCGCCGAAGCGCTCAACATGGAAACCACCGCAGAGGGCGCCGAGACGATCGACGAGCTCGAACTGATCCGCTCGCTGGGGTGCAGCCATGTGCAAGGCTATATCTACGGCAAGCCGGTCGGGCTCGCTGAAGCCACCCAGCGTCTGGCCGGTGTCGAGAACCATGTCGAGCCGGTAGGTCACAAGCGCAGCCGCGAGACCCGCTACAAGGTGCTGCGCACGATCGGCATCTATCACGATGGCTATTGCTACCCGGCGCGGATCAAGAACATCTCGCCCGGTGGCGCGCTGATCGAGGGATTGTGGGACGTGCCGCCCGGTACCGAGTTCGAGATCGCGCTGGGGGCAAATCTGAAGGTGCGCGCGGTGGCACGCTGGTCGGTCGAAGATCGCTGCGGCCTGCAATTCACCGCGCCGATCAGCCTTGAACGCTTCCGCCAGTCCAGCCCGCCGCAAATCGCGACCGGCTATCCCGAACAGATGCGCGCATGAGGCGGTGACAGGCCGGTTGCGCAAGGTTAAGAACGGACGTCCAACTCAAGGCTGGAGTCTGCTGCATGATCCGTTCGCTCGTTCCCGTTTCCGCGCTGTCGCTCGCCCTGGTGGTCGCTGCCTGTAGCGCGGGTGCAGACAAAGCCGAGGCACCGCTGCCCGAAGGCGCCTGGCAGCTGGCGGCGGATCAGTCGAATGTCGGTTTCGTCTCGGTCAAGGCTGGCAATGTTGGCGAGGCGCACAGCTTCAAGAAGCTCTCCGGTTCGGTAGAACCCGATGGCACGGTGGCCGTCGCGATCGACCTGGCCAGTGTCGACACGGGGATCGATATCCGCAACCAGCGGATGCGCGACATGCTGTTCGAAGTCGCGAATTTCCCCGACGCCAAGCTCACCGCCAAGATTGATCCCAACGCGATCAAGGCGCTGAAGCCCGGCGAGCGCAAGACCATAGCCGTCCCGGTCACGCTCGATCTCCACGGCACGACAAATGCCATCGAGGCGCCGCTCACGGTGACCCGTTTGGCTGGCGATTCGGTGCTGGTCGAGACCGCCAAGCCGCTGATCATCGACGCATCCGCGGTCGGGCTGGAGGCCGGGGTCGGCAAGCTGCAGGAAATCGCCAAGCTTCCCGCGATCAGCACCGCCGTGCCGGTGACCGCATCCCTGGTGTTCAAGCCCAAGGGCTGAGGCCGGCACAGGCTCTGCCAAGAGCCGCTTGCGCCCGAGCATAATCTGTCATAGCCTCTGCCAAAAGGTGGTTGAACCCATCACGGCAGGGAGGATGCATGGCCGGGAAGAGGTTTCTCGCGGCAATTGGCTTGGCGCTGTCGCTGGCGGCGGCAGGGCCAACCGCGCCGCGTATGCCGACCGATCGCCCCAGCGGCCGTGCGTTCCCGAACCGTCCGCCCAATTTCGTCGTCCTGCTGGCCGACGACCTCGCGCTGATGGATCTCGGCATCTTTGGCGGCGAGGCGCGGACGCCCAACATCGATGCGCTGGCGCGGCGCGGACGCATGTTTACGCGCTATTACACCTCACCGCTGTGCTCGCCTTCGCGCGCCATGCTGCTGACCGGGCTCGACAACCACCGCACCGGTGTATCGACCATACCCGAGGTGATCCCGAACGAGCATATCGGCAAAAAGGGCTATTCGCTGCGCTTCGAACCCGGTGTCACGACCATTGCCAGTCGGCTGAAGCAGCGCGGCTACCGTACCTTCATGACCGGCAAATGGCATCTCGGCCACGAGGCTGGGGACCTGCCCAATGCGCATGGTTTCGACCGGTCGTTCGTGCTCGATGCATCGGGCGCGGACAATTGGGAGCAGAAATCATACATGCCCTATTATGCCGATGCCCCCTGGTTCGAGGACGGCAAACCGGCACGCCTGCCCAAGGACTTCTATTCCTCACGCTTCCTGATCGATCGAATGGTCGATTATCTGGGCGAAGGTGACCAGCAAAAGCCGTTCCTTGCCTATATCGGCTTCCAGGCGATCCATATTCCGGTCCAGGCGCCGCCCGAATTCACCCGCAAGTACAAGGACACTTATCGCGAGGGTTGGGCCGCAATGCGCAAGGCGCGCTGGGAACGGGCGCAAGCGAATGGACTGATTCCGAAGGGGGCACCGCTCGCCGATCCGCCCAAGGGCTTGCGCCAATGGGAAAGCCTGTCGGGCGAGGAACAGGCGCTGTTCGCGCGCAACATGGCGATCAATGCGGGCATGATCGAGGCGATGGACCACCATATCGGACGGCTGGTCGCGCATTTGAAGCGCACCGGCGAGTATGACAACACGGTGTTCGTGTTCACCTCCGATAATGGACCCGAGCCCAGCAACCCGCTCGCGACGTCGCGCACCATGCAATGGTGGCTCGACAATAACGGCTACAGCGTCTCGGCCGACAACTGGGGCGGCAAGGGCACCTATGCCTTTATCGGCCCCGAATTCGCCAATGCCGCTGCCTCGCCCGGTGCGATGTTCAAATTCTATAGCGCCGAGGGTGGGCTGCACGTGCCGATGATCATGGCGGGGCCAGGCATCGCGCCTGCCGCCCCCAGCGCCGCGATGACCACGGTGAGCGACATCGCGCCGACGCTGCTTGCGATGGCGGGCGGCGCGCCCGATGCGAGCGCTTTCGATGGCCGCTCGCTGGTGCCGCTGCTCGCCGGGCAGGCCGATGCGGTGCGCACACCGGAGACCGCGACGGGCTTCGAGGTCTCGGGCAACGCCGCGCTCTTCAAAGGCAGCTACAAGCTGGTGCGCAACCTCAAGCCCTATGGCGATGGCATCTGGCGGCTGTACGATATCGGCTCCGACCCCGGCGAGACCCGCGATCTGAGCAAGAGCGACCCTGCGAAGTTCAACGAGATGATGGCCGAATATCGCGTCTATGCGAAGCGCAACGGCGTGCTCGAGATGCCCGATGGCTATGACTCCACGATGCAGATCGGCAAGAATACCGTGCGCAAGATGGCTGCGCGCTACTGGTACGTCCTGCTGGGCGCAGGCGTGCTGATGCTCGTCCTGCTCTATGGTGGCTATCGCCTGCTCCGCCGGAAAGGACGTGCGCGCCCTGCTTGACCCGTTCGTATTATTGACATAGCCTGTGACAATAAAAGCGGAGGAGAGAATGGCTGTCGAACTGCTCGGGGCACCGGGATCGCCCTATACGCGCAAGATGCTGGCGCTGCTGCGCTATCGCGGGATCGACCATCGCATGATCTGGGGCAGCCATATGCAGCCACCCGCAGGCTATCCGGTGCCCAAGGTCAAGCTGCTGCCCACCTTCTATTTCGGCGAGGGCGATGCGCGCGAGGCGGTGGTCGATTCGACGCCGATCATCCGCAGGCTGGAGGCGGAACATCCTGGCCGTTCGGTGCTGCCCGAAGACGAGCTGCTCGGCTTTCTCGACCTGCTGATCGAGGATTTTGCCGACGAGTGGATGACCAAGATGATGTTCCACTATCGCTGGCATTTTGCGGCCGACGCCGCCAATGCCGGACCGCTGCTGATCTTCTGGCAGAGCCCGACCTATCCCGATGATCAGGCGCAGCAGATGGCCGACGGCTTTGCCAGGCGGCAGATCGACCGGCTGTATGTCGTGGGCTCCAACGACATCACCGCGCCGATCATCGAGGCGAGCTACGCGCGGCTGATCGGCATTCTCGACCGGGCGATCGCGCGCACGGGCTTCGTGCTGGGCACGCGGCCTTCGGCGGCGGATTTCGCGATCTATGGCCAGCTGACCCAGCTCGGCATCGTCGATCCCACGCCTGCCGCGATCATGGCCCGGTCGACGCCGCGGCTGCGCGCCTGGCTCGACAGGGTGGAGGACCTGTCTGGCCTGCCCGACGGGGCCTGGCTCGATCACGATGCGCTGGGCGACCAGCTCGGCGAATTGCTGACCGAGATCGGGCGCGTCTATGCACCGTTCCTGATCGCCAACGCCCGAGCCGCCGCTGCCGGGCAGAGCGATTTCGAGACCGAGATCGATGGCAAGCGCTGGACGCAGCCGGTCTTTCCCTATCAGGCCAAATGCCTGGTCACGCTTCGGGCTGCACGCCAGGCGCTATCGGCCGAGGCGCGGGATCGGCTCGATGCGCTGCTCGGCGGAACCGGTTGCGAGGCAATGTTCGCCGAGGAGGCGGTGGCATGATCAAGCGCATCCTGTTCGGCCTGCTGCTGGTCATCGTCGCGGGTGGCACCTGGGCCTGGTTCAACAAGAGCAAGGTCCTGCTGTTTGCCGCATCGCATATGGGCAAGCACGAAATCGCGCCGAACGAACCGGTGGTCTGGCAAAAGGGTCCCGAAACTGCGGCGCTGCCCGCCGACAAGCGCCCTCCCAATATCGTGTTCATCCTGGCCGATGATCTGGGCATCAACGACATCTCGACCTTCGGCGGCGGCGTAGCCGGCGGCAAGGTGCCGACGCCCAATATCGACCGGCTGGCGGCGGAAGGCGCGATCTATTCGCAGGCCTATGCCGGGACCGCGAGCTGCGCCCCGTCGCGCGCGATGATCCTGACCGGGCGTTACCCCACGCGCACCGGGTTCGAATTCACCCCCACGCCCGACGGCATGGGCCGCATCGTCAAGGCGCTGTCCGACGAGATGGATTCAGGGCTGCCGCCGGTGACCTATCTCGACGCGGCGGTGGAAGGTGCCCCCGATTTCGACGGGCAGGGCCTGCCGGGCAGCGAACGGACGATCGCGGAAATCCTCAAACCCGCAGGCTATCACAGCGTGCATATCGGCAAATGGCATCTGGGTGACGGTCCCGAATTCAGCGCCAATGCACAGGGGTTCGACGAAAGCCTGTTGATGGCGAGTGCGATGCATCTGCCCGAGGACGATCCCAATGTCGTCAACGCCAAGGTCGATTTCGACCCGATCGACAAGTTTCTCTGGGCGCGGATGCAATTCGCCACCAGCTATAATGGCGGCAAGTGGTTCAAGCCCGGCGGCTATCTCGCCGATTACTGGACCGACGAGGCGATCAAGGTGATCGAGGCGAACCGCAACCGCCCGTTCTTCCTCTATCTGGCGCACTGGAACGTTCATACCCCGCTTCAGGCGACAAAGGCGGATTATGATGCGGTCGGCGACATCAAGCCGCACCGCCTGCGCGTCTATGCGGCGATGGTCCGCGCGCTCGATCGCTCGGTCGGGCGCATCATGCAGTCACTCAAGGACCAGGGTCTCGACGACGACACCATCATCGTCTTTTCCAGCGACAATGGCGGGGCGGGCTATATCGGGCTGCCGCAGGTCAACGCGCCGTATCGCGGATGGAAGCTGACGCTGTTCGAGGGCGGCATCCGCGTGCCGATGTTCGTGCGCTGGCCGGGACGGATAGCGCCGGGAACCAGGGTCGACACGCCGGTTGCGCATATCGACCTGATGCCGACCTTCGCCAGGGCAGGCGGCGCGAAGCTGCCCGCCGGCCTCCAGATCGATGGCGTCGACTTGCTTGGCCCCGATCCCGCCAATCCGGTCGGCAAGCGGCCTGACGATGCCATCTTCTGGCAGAGCGCCTATTATCGCGTGGTGCGCCAGGGCGACTGGAAGCTGCAGGTGACGGAACGCCCGCGCAAGACCTGGCTGTTCAACCTGAAGGACGACCCGACCGAGAAGCGCGATCTTGCTGCGGCGAATCCGGCCAAGGTCGCCGAGCTCAAGGCTCTGCTCGCCAAGCACCAGCAGGGCGCGCGCAAACCGCTCTATCCGCACACGATCGAGGCTCCGGTCGCGGTGGACAAACCGCTCGGAGTGAAGTTCAGGAAGGGCGACGAGCTCGTCTACTGGCCGAACTGATGGCCGCACTGCTACCCCGGTCGGAGCCGGTTGCCGCGTCGGCTCCGTCGCGCTTCCTCGTTCTGTGCGGGGTGCTGGCGGTGGTGCCCGGCATGATCCATGTCTTCCTGCCCGATGGCGGGGCGGGGGTGATCGCGGGGATCGACCTGTCGCGCGATGCTGCCCGCACCGTTTCGATGTTCGCCTGGGCCGGCGCGACGCAGATCGCATGGGGGCTCATGATGCTCGCGATCGGCCTGTGGTATCGCGGGCTGGTGCCGCTGGCGCTCGCGCTGCTGCTGCTCGAAAAGACGCTGCACGCCTTGAGCTTCTGGGTGCTCAAGCCCGGCGATCATCATCCGCCGGAAAGCTATGTTGTGCTGGTGGCAGTGCCGGTTATCGGGCTGTTCCTGGCGCTGGCGCTGCGGCGTCCCTGACGATGCGGAAGCCGATATGGTGGGAGGAGAAGTCATTCTCCTGCGGCTGGCGCGCGGCGGGGCGATAGCGCGCGCAGAAGTTCGCCGCGCACAGCCAGCTGCCGCCCTTGATGATCATGTGGGCGTCGTCCGCCGGGCTGTCGGTCCATTCCCAGACATTGCCGATCAGGTCGTGCACCCCGTTGCGATCGGCCGGGAAGCAGCTGGCAGGGGCCGTGCCCGAAAAGCCGTCCTTGCCCTCATCCTTGACCGGGAAGACACCCTGCCAGTGGTTGGCGCGCGGCACGCCCTTGTCGTCAATGGCGCCGGAAAAGCGGTTGGCGGGATCGGGCAGGCCGCTGCTCGCGGCATATTCCCATTCCTCCTCGCTCGGCAGACGGCCGCCCGCCCATTTTGCATAGGCCCGCGCGTCGGCAAACGTGACATGCACGACCGGATGGCGGCCCTTGCCATCGATGGACGACCCCGTGCCCTCCGGCGCTCGCCAGGTTGCGCCCTTGCGCAGCACCCATCGACCGTTCATGCCCTTTGCATCGCGTGTGAACACGGCCGATCCTGCGCGCGGGTCATTGCTGGTTGCGGCTCTTTCTGCTTCCGTGACATAGCCGGTCGCCTCAACGAAGGCGGCGAACTGGTCATTGGTGACCTCGTGCGCCTGGATCGCGAACCCCTCGACCCTGAGCCGCATGGACGGGCGTTCCTCGGGATAGAGCGG
This sequence comes from Blastomonas sp. 34TW, assembly GCF_059803595.1. Lineage (NCBI taxonomy): Bacteria > Pseudomonadati > Pseudomonadota > Alphaproteobacteria > Sphingomonadales > Blastomonadaceae > Blastomonas > Blastomonas sp. 34TW. The sequence continues at coordinate 73,217 of NZ_JAPFGW010000004.1, read as the reverse complement.
ATCGGCACCCTTGACATAGGAGCCAGCAGGCAGGGGAATGAATTTGCCCGGCTCGAACACGTCCGCAGGGCATTCGCGCCCAGCTGGCTCAGTGCGCCCACTATCGGGTTCCGACTGCGAACCGCAGCCTGCAACCGCCATGATCAACGCGGCCCCGGCAAGCCAGAACGCGCGCCGCAAGCTTAGTCCACCAGCCGCGAAATTGTCAGCCGCACGACGTCGGCGGCCTGATCGGTGCTGAGGCCCTGATCCTGGCGCAGTCGCCGCCAGGTCTGAAAGCCGGCGCACATCTCGATCGCCGAGAAGCGGGTTGCATCCTTGCGGATAGTGTCGGGCAGCACCCCTTCCAGCCCGGTGCGCTCGAGATGCACGAAGCGTTCGTAATTCAGCATCAGATAGTCCGAGCTGAATCGGCGGATGCTCGCGGCAATCTTGAGCGGCATGATGCGTTCGTAAATCATTGCGCGCCGATCCAGCAGTTGATCGAGCTGCGCGCGCCAGCCTTCGCCGGTGAATGGTTGCTGGATGATCGGCATGATCTCTGCCTCCATCCGCTCGGTCATCTCACTATAAAGGCTATCCATTTCCTCGAAATGGCGGAATACGGTGCGCGCGCTGACGCCTGCCTTTTCGGCGATTTCGGCAGCGCTGGGCTCCATCTTTCCAGCCATGATGATGTCGAGCATGGCATCGACGATCGCCTGGCGGCTACGCTCGCTGCGCTGTTTGCGGCCATCGGGATGGCGCGGTGGGGGTGTCTGGATCATGTAAAACCGCTTATCCCCAAGATGAGCCTATGTCACGCCTTGGTGCCGACCATGCCGATGATCTGCTGCATCCAGGGCATGTTGATGGCCTCGGGCGACAGCACGCTTTCAATATTGAGCTGCCCGTCGAGCCCGGCGCTGCGATGCACCGCAATCTCGCGCCATTCCTCGGACATCGACATGCGCACCATGTCCGCGCGCTTGGGATAGACGCCGATCGCGACCTCATCCCACAATTCTCCGACCTGTCCGAGCGAGAGAAACGTCACGTCCGCCGCGAACATCGCGACACCGCCGAACTTGGGGAGCAGTTGAGATACCGCGCGACCATAGATCATATAGGCCTCGCGCCCGGTCAGATCGGTCTCGCGGCCGTCTTCATATTCCGCCTTGTCCTTGAACTTGAGCAGGTTGATCATGAAGATTGGCCCATCGGGACCCGGCTGCATCAGCCCGGCGAGCGTTTCCGGATTGCCCGGAAAGACTTCGTTCTGGACGGTAAAGGGCTGCGGCATCTTGTGATCCTCTCGGCATAGCTTTTCCGAAAGGCTATATTTTGACACTGGCAATGTCAATAAATGGTGTCTGGCTTACCCATGCTCCCGCAGCACACGCAAAAACGCCTCGCCATAGGCCTCGAGCTTGCGCGTGCCGACCCCCGAGATCCGCGACAACGCGTCCATGCTCTGGGGCATCCGCTCGGTCATCTCGCGCAGTGTGCTGTCGTGGAAGATCACATAAGGCGGCACGCCGACTTCCTGCGCCAGGTCGCGGCGGCAGGCGCGCAGGGCCTCGAACAGCGGATTGCTGACCGGATTGACTGCATCGCCGCCGCGACGCCCGCGTCGCGCGCGTTTGGGCGGAAGCACGAGCGGCAGTTGCACCTCGTCGCGCAGGATCGCGCGCGCCTCGGGGCCGAGCATCAGCCCGCCATGCTCGTTGGTCGCCAGCGCATCGCGCACCTGCAAGGCCCGGGCGACGGGCTTGAGCAGCAGCGCTTCCTCGCCATTGACGATACCGAAGACGGACAGTCGATCGTGCCCGCGCTGCTGCACCTTGTCGGTCGATTGTCCGCGCAGCACCGCCTCGACATGTCCCAGGCCAAAGCTTTGCCCCGTGCGGTACACGGCGGAGAGCAGTTTGCGCGCGGTCTGCGTCGCATCGACGCTTTCGGGCGGGCTCAGGCAGTTGTCGCAATTGCCGCAGGTCTCGGGCGGGCTCTCGCCGAAATGGCGCAGCAGCACCGCGCGGCGGCATCCTCCGGTCTCGACCAGCGCCCCCAGCGCCGCGATGCGCGCGCGCTCGCCCGCCTGGCGCTCCGCCTCGATCTCGCCGATCCGCATCCGGGCGCGGATGAAATCCTCGGCGCCCCAGAACAGATGCGCATCTGCCGGCTCGCCATCGCGGCCGGCGCGGCCCGATTCCTGATAATAGCCTTCGATCGACTTGGGGAGGCCCGCATGCACGACAAAGCGAACATCGGGCTTATCGATGCCCATGCCGAAGGCGACGGTCGCGACCATCACCATGTCCTCGCTGGCGATGAAGGCATCCTGGTTGGCGCGGCGTTCCTCGGGTGGCATGCCGGCATGATAGGCGCGCACCTGCCTGCGGCCATCGCGTCCCAGCTGCTCGGCGAGCTTTTCTGTCCCCGCGCGGGTCTGTGCATAGACAATGCCGGGCCCCGGATTAGCGGCGACCAGATCGCCGATCTGCCGGGTGAGGCCATCGCGCGGGTGCACGGCATAGCGGATATTGGGCCGGTCGAACCCGGCGATCACCATGCCATCGGGCGCGATGCCGAGCTGCTTGAGGATGTCCTCGCGCGTGTGCGCATCGGCGGTGGCAGTCAGCGCGAGCCGCGGACAATCGGGAAAGCTGTCGAGCAGCGGCCGCAGCAGCCGGTAATCGGGGCGGAAATCGTGCCCCCATTCGGACACGCAATGCGCCTCGTCGATCGCGAACAGCGCGATCGGCGCGCGCGCCAGGAGGCTGCGAAAACCTTCGGAACTGGCCCGCTCGGGCGCGACATAAAGCAGGTCGAGTTCGCCCGCGCGGAAGCGGTCCTGCGTTTCCTGCCAGTCTGAATCGACCGAGGTGAGGCTGGCGGCACGAATGCCCAGCGCCTGCGCGGCGCGCAGCTGATCGTGCATCAGGGCGATGAGCGGAGAGATGACGACGCAGCAGCCATCGAGCGCGACGGCAGGAAGCTGGTAGCAGAGCGACTTGCCCGCACCGGTCGGCATGATCGCAAGCGTGTTCTGCCGCGCCAGCACGCGCGTAACGACCTGTTCCTGCACCCCGCGAAAGGCGGAAAAGCCGAAGGTCTCGTGCAGGACGTCGAGCGGATCGCGGGTCATCCGCCCGCTCTTATGAGCGCCGGGCAGCGCAGGGAAGGGGAAAAGCGCGGTTATGCGGCGTTGTCGATGCCGAGCTCGGTCAGCTTGCGGTAGAGCGTCGAGCGGCCGATGCCCAGACGGCGCGCGACCTCGGTCATGCGTCCGCGGTAATGGCCGATAGCAAGCCTGATCACGTCCGCCTCGATCTCCTCGAGCGGGCGCAGATTGCCATCCTCGGCATAAAGCGTGATGCCGATGCCATCGTGCGGAGTGGTGGTCCGGCGCGGCTCCTCTTCGCCGAGCATGTTGGTGAGCTGCGGAAATTCCGCTGTGGTCAGAGCATCGCCATCGCAGAAGATCGCGGCGCGGAAGAGTGCATTCTGCAGCTGGCGGACATTGCCCGGCCAGTCATAGCTCGACAGCAGCGACAGCGCTTCGTCGGTAATGCCTAGGCCACGCAATCCCGGCTGCTCGGCGATACGCGCGAGGAAATGGCGGACGAGTGCAGGAATGTCGCTCGATCGGTCGCGCAGTGCCGGAATGGTGATCTGCACCGGTGCAATCGCGAAATACAGGTCCTCGCGGAACGAACCCTCTTCGACCATCGGCTTGAGCGGCGTGTTGCTGGCGCAGATGAAGCGCACATCGCAGCGGAAGCTGTGCCGGGCGCCCAGCGGGCGGACTTCGCCCGAACGGATCGCATCGGCAAGCTTGGCCTGCGATTCGAGCGGAAGCTGATCGACCTCGTCGATGAACAGCGTGCCGCCCTCGACCCGCTGGATGATGCCGACATGCCGGTCGAACGCGCCGGGAAAGGCGCCGCGCTCATGCCCGAACAGCTGCGATTCGATCTGACCTGACGATGCGCCCGCACAGGTGACAAGCCGCAGCGCGAGCTTGGAGCGCGGGCTGGAGGCATGGATCGCGCGCGCGATCATTTCCTTGCCGGTGCCGCTTTCGCCCTCGATCAGCACCGGCGTGTGCGTCCGCGCCGATTTTGCGGCTATGGCGAGCGCGGCACGGAAGCGCGGCGAGGAGCCGATCATCTCGTCGAAGTCGAGCGGAGCCGCGATCTTCTCGGTGAGGGGGCGCAATTCGTCGGCATCGTCCTTGCGCGCGGCAGCGTTGAGCGCGGCGACGAGCCGATCGGGCGCGATCGGTTTGATCAGATAATCGGTGGCGCCCGCACGCATCGCCTCGACCGCAAGCAGCGGCGAGGTGCTGGTGGTCAGCATCAGGATCGGCAGCGCCGGACGGCGCGATTTCAGTTCCTTGATGAGTTCGGCAGCTTCGTCGCCTGGCACCCATTGGTCGAGAATGATCGCATCGAGCATCATCCCCTCCTGCGTGCCGAGCATCGCGATCGCGGTCTCCGAATCGTGCGCGAATACCGTGCGCCAGCCGGCCTTGGCCGCAAGCGCTGCGACCAGGCGGCATTGCGCCGGCTCGTTATCGATCAGCATTACCCGGCGGATCTGCTGGTCTGCGTCTGTGCGTTCCTTGGCCATCACCGTCATCCTTAACGGCATGTGGTAAAAACCCCATTAAAGCTAAGCTTGTGCCAACCCTAGCGATTTGAAGCTTGCGGGATTGAGCGACACCCGGCATTCGGTTAAGGCGAACCGATATCAACTTCGGCACCAATAACGGGGAAGGCTCTGACCATGGCCAACGACACGTCCAACAATTTCGAATATGCCAAGCAAACCTATGAAGGCTTCATGGGCCTGCTGAAGACCGGCACGATCGTGGCGGCACTCGTGACGGCGTTCGTCGTCGTTCTCATCGCCAGCTGACCGGCGGCGGCATGAAGATCGCGGTCCTCAAGGAGCAGGCATCGGGCGAACGGCGCGTTTCGGCGAGCCCTGAAACCGTCAAGAAGTTCATCGGATTGGGAGCGACCGTGGCGGTGGAAACCGGTGCGGGCGAGTTCGCCTCGATCTCCGACGCGGATTTCGCTGCCGCCGGAGCCAGCGTGGGGTCGCGCGCCGATGTGCTCGGCGATGCCGATATCATCTTCGGCGTCCAGGGACCCGATCCGGCCAGCCTTGCAGGGGCCAAGCCCGGCGCGATGATCGCCGCCTCGCTCAATCCCTTCGGCGAGCGTGCGCGCATCGATGCCTATGCCGCCGCAGGCTTCCAGGCCCTCGCGCTCGAATTTATGCCGCGTATCACCCGCGCGCAGTCGATGGACATCCTGTCCTCCCAGTCGAACCTGGCGGGTTACAAGGCAGTGATCGACGGCGCGGCCGAGTACGGCAAGGCCTTCCCGATGATGATGACCGCAGCGGGCACCGTGTCCGCCGCCAAGGTGTTCATCATGGGCGTCGGCGTGGCCGGGCTGCAGGCGATCGCCACGGCCCGCCGCCTGGGCGCGCAGGTCTCGGCGACCGACGTGCGTTCTGCCACCAAGGAACAGATCCAGTCGCTCGGCGCCAAGCCGATCTTCGTCGAGAATGTCGCGGGGATCGAGGGCGAAGGCGCGGGTGGCTATGCGACCGAAATGTCCGACGAATACAAGGCGGCGCAGGCCGAGCTGGTCTCGTCGCACATCGCCAAGCAGGACATCGTGATCACCACCGCGCTGATCCCGGGGCGGCCCGCGCCGCGCCTGATCTCCGACGCGCAGATCGCCAGCATGAAGCCCGGCAGCGTCATCGTCGATCTGGCGGTGGAGCAAGGTGGCAATGTCGAAGGTGCGGTCGCGGGCGAGATCGTCGTAAAGCACGGCGTCAAGATTGTCGGCCACCGCAACGTGCCCTCGCGCCTCGCCACCGATGCCTCGGCGCTGTTCGCGCGCAACCTGTTCAACTTCTTCTCGGCCTTCTGGGACAAGGAAGCCAAGGCTCCGGTCTTCCCCGATGACGACGAAATCGTCCAGGGCGTCCGCGTGACCATGGGCGGCAAGGTCGTCAGCGAGAGGCTGTTGAGGTGACATCTGCTCGCGCCGCCTTGCCTGACCTGCCGATCCTCGCCGACCTCAAGGCGCTCGAAGGTCGGTTGCGAAAGGAGGGGGTGTGCAGCCTTTATCTCTTCGGTTCGCAGGCCACGGGTGATGCTTCGACCGGTTCCGATATCGATCTTCTGTTCGATATCGCGCCCGATGCGCGGTTTAGCCTGTTCGATCAGGCGCGGATCAGCCGCGAGCTTGGCGAAACGTTGAAAGCCAAGGTCGATTTCATTCCTCGCCGGGCTTTGCACCCTTTGCTCAAGTCGCGGGTCGAGGCTCAGCAAGTTCGGATTTTTGGTTGATGGCGGCAGACCGCGATGCGCTGTATCTCAGCATCATCGCAGAAGCCTTGGACGACATACGCCGCCGCATGGAGGATTGTGATTTCGGCAGTTTCCTCGCTGATCGTGACGAGCAGGCGCTGACGGCGTTCAGGCTTTCGATTATCGGGGAAAATGCCGACAAGCTGTCGAATGAGTTGAAATCCCGGCATCCGCATTTGCCATGGCTCGATATGATTGGGTTTCGCAACATCGTTGCCCATGAATATCACAGGGTCGATCCCGCGATGGCGTGGCAGGCGGTTCAATCGCTGGACGAGATAGAAGCGATGGTCAGCGAAGAAATGGCCAGACCAGACGAATAGGGGAATATATGGACTTTATATCAATCCTTTCCATCTTCGTGATGGCCTGTTTCGTGGGCTATTATGTCGTCTGGTCGGTGACGCCCGCGTTGCATACGCCGCTGATGGCGGTGACCAACGCGATCTCGTCGGTGATCATCGTCGGCGCGCTGGTCGCCAGTGCCGAGGCGGTGTCGCCGGTGGCGAAATATCTGGGTCTGCTCGCGGTGGTCTTTGCTGCCGTGAACATCTTCGGCGGCTTTGCCGTCACCGAGCGCATGCTTGCGATGTACAAGAAGAAGGAGCGCAAGTGATGGCTCTGGGGGCAGCAATGAACATCAACCGATCGCTCACCTTCGCCGCCGCTGCCTGCAGCGCGCTCACCTCGGTTCCCGCTTTCGCTTCGGGCGGTGATGCCGCTCCGGTGAGCCCCTGGGTGTCGCTGGCTTATCTGGTCGCGGGCGTGTTCTTCATCCTGGCGCTGCGCGGTCTTTCCAGCCCGGAAACCAGCCGCAGCGGCAACCGCTTCGGCATGATCGGCATGGCCATCGCGGTCATCACGACGCTGCTGACGCACCAGATCGCGAACATCGTCGAGATCCTGATCGCGATTGCGATCGGCGGCGTCGCAGGCTTCGTCATCGCACGCAAGATCAAGATGACCGACATGCCGCAGCTGGTTGCGGCCTTCCACTCGCTGGTCGGCCTCGCCGCGGTGCTCGTCGCACTCGCCGCGTGGCTCAATCCCGAAGCGTTCGGCATTCTCGATGCCAATGGCCAGATCCTGACCGTCAGCCGCATCGAGATGGGGCTGGGCGTCGCGATCGGTGCGATCACCTTCTCGGGATCGGTCATCGCGTTCCTCAAGTTGAACGGCAACATGTCGGGCTCGCCGATCATGCTGCCGGGTCGCCACGTCATCAATCTGGGCGTGCTCGCCGCAATCCTCGGCATGATCGCCGTCTATACCGTGTCGCCCGATGGCGGCGCGGGCGAGGGCTGGCTGTTCCTCGCAATCACGGTGCTCTCGTTCATCATCGGCTTCCTGCTGATCATCCCGATCGGCGGCGCGGACATGCCGGTCGTCGTCTCGATGCTCAACAGCTATTCGGGCTGGGCAGCCGCAGCGATGGGCTTCACGCTGTCGAACACCGCGATGATCATCACCGGCGCGCTGGTCGGCTCTTCGGGTGCCATCCTTTCGTACATCATGTGCAAGGCGATGAACCGCAGCTTCATCTCGGTGATCGCGGGCGGCTTCGGGGCCGAGGCGAGCAGCGGCGGTGACGGCGCGGCCAAGGTCGATCGCCCGTGGAAGCGCGGCAGCGCCGAGGACGCGGCTTATATGATGAAGCAGGCGGAAAGCGTGATCATCGTCCCCGGATACGGCATGGCAGTGGCACAAGCGCAGCACGCGCTGCGCGAAATGGCCGACCTGCTCAAGAAGGAAGGCGTCAGCGTCAAATACGCCATTCACCCGGTCGCAGGCCGCATGCCCGGACACATGAACGTGCTGCTTGCCGAGGCCAATGTGCCCTATGACGAGGTGTTCGAGCTCGAGGACATCAACAGCGAATTCTCGCAGACCGATGTCGCCTTTATCATCGGCGCGAACGACGTGGTCAATCCGGCGGCCAAGACCGACAAGTCCTCGCCGATCTACGGCATGCCCGTGTTCGATGTCGACAAGGCCAAGACCGTGTTCTTCATCAAGCGCTCGATGGGCGGCGTGGGCTATGCGGGCGTCGACAATGACGTGTTCTACATGGACCAGACGATGATGCTGCTCGCCGATGCGAAGAAGATGGTCGAGGATATCGTCAAGAATCTGGGGCACTGATCCGCATGCGGAAGATCGGCCTGATCGGCGGCATGAGCTGGGTTTCGACCGAAACCTATTACCGGCTGATCAACAAGGGGGTGCAGAAGCGCGCCGGGTCGCTGTGCAGCGGCCCGATCGTGATCGAAAGCCTCAACTTCTGCGACCTCGCGCAGATCCGTACGCCCGAGGGCTGGGACCATGCGACCGAAAAGCTAACGATCGCGGCGCGCTCGCTCGAAGCGGCGGGCGCGACCGCGATCCTGATCTGCGCCAATTCGATGCACAAGGTCTATGACCGGGTGCAGGGCGCGGTTTCGGTTCCGATCATCCATATCGCCGATTGCGTGGGCGAGAAGATGCAGGCCGATGGCATCAAGCGCGCCGCGATCATCGGCACGCGCAACGTGATGCTGGAGAGCTTCTATCGTCAGCGTCTGGTCAAGCACGGCATCGGCTTGCTCGCGCCAGAAATGGAGCGCGTCGAGGAGATCGACCGGATCATCTACGAGGAACTCATGGAGGGCCGCGTCGTCCGCGAATCCGAGCGCACGATGAAGACCTTCCTCACCAACATCGCCAAGGAAGACGTGCAGGCGGTGGTGCTGGGCTGCACAGAACTCGAGATGATCGTCGATACCAAGGCGAACGTGCTGCCGATCTATGACGGCACCGAGATCCACGCCCAGGCGGCGGTCGACTGGATCATGGGCGAGGCTTGATCTTTTAACCCATGTGGGCGAAGGCGCTGGCGTTTTCCGGCGAGGCTGGAGAGCACCACGCATTCAACGGTAGAACAGCCATGCACCCCCGCGCGCCCTATGCCTGTGATCCCTCACGCTCGCGCGGGCGGCAATATGCCGAAGAGGGCGAGCCCACGCGCGGACCGCGCAGCGCCTTCCAGCGCGACCGCGACCGCATCATCCATTCGATCAGCTTCCGCCGCCTGCGACACAAGACTCAGGTGTTCGTCGCCCCCGATGGCGATCATTACCGCGTCCGCCTGACCCACAGCCTCGAAGTTGCGCAGATCGGACGGACGATCGCGCGGGCGCTTGGGCTCGACGAGGACCTGACCGAGGCGCTGTGCCTGGCGCACGATATCGGCCACCCCCCGTTCGGCCATGCCGGCGAGGATGCGCTCGAGGCAGCGATGGCGGGGCAGGGCGGGTTCGACCATAACGCCCATACGCTGCGCGCGCTGCACGTGCTCGAATCGCCCTATCCGCGCTGGCAGGGCCTCAACCTCAGCTGGGAGGTGCTCGAGGGCCTGGCCAAGCATAACGGGCCGGTCGATGAGTCACCTTGGGCGCTGGCAGAGATCGACGCCGGTTTCGACCTCGACCTCAAGCGCTATTCGTCGCTCGAAGCGCAGGTCGCGGCCGTGTCCGACGATATCGCCTATGACAATCACGACATCGACGATGGACTGCGCGCCGGTTTCCTCTCGTTCGACGATCTGCTCAGCCTGCCATCAGCGCTGCGGCAATGGGATGCGATCCGCGCGAAATTCTCTGATGTGCCCGAAACGCGGCTGCAGTCCGAATTCGTTCGCGACCAGATCGGGTTGATGGTGAATGACGTCATTGCCTCGACGCGGGCCAGGATAGCGGGGCTCGGCATCGGCAGCATCGAGGATGTCCGGGCCGCAGGGCAGGTGATCGCCGGTTTTTCCGATGCCATGGCGGAGCAGGAACGCGAGTTGAAGCGATTCATGTATGCACGGGTCTATCATCATCCGCGCCAGCTCGAAGCGGCCGAGCTCGCGCGACAGGTCATTGCGGCGCTCTTTGCCGCCTATCGGGACGACCCCGCGTTGCTGCCCGACGACTGGCGCCAACGGTTGCCCGAAGCCGAGCCGGACAAGAGCCGCCATATCGCCGATTTCCTCGCCGGCATGACCGATCGCTTCGCGCTGTCGCAGCACCGCCAGATCTTCGGCCATGCGCCCGAAGGGCTCAGCCACGTTTGAACAGGATTTTGTGCGTCGCAGCGCAATTTGATTGACAGTCCGAAGGCCTTTGCGCATTCCGGCTTTGTCGATGCGGCGCAAGCCTCATGAAACGGCACGGGAGAGCGCGGTGGGTCACCACCGCCACCGAAGGAGCAACCGCCCCGGAATCTCTCAGGTCATCGGGACCGTGTCGTTGATCGGCGCTCTGGAAAGCGGGCAGCTGTGCAAGGCTGCCCCACCGAAGGGGTAAATGGGCGGCGCTGGTCGCAACCCATGAAAGCTCTCAGGTTCAAGTGACAGAGGGGGTTGGATGCTCGCAGGGCCGGAAAGGCCGTGCAACGCGTTCCAATTCAATCTGCCGGAGTGCCCAGATGACCGATAATATTGCCGATATGATGGAACGTGTGGCCGACAGGCTGCTGCCGCTCGATGCATGGCATCGGGCGCGCGGCGCCCGCATGGTTCCGTTCGCGGGCTATCAGATGCCCGTTCAGTATGAAGGCGTGATGGCCGAACATCTCTGGACCCGCGAGAATGCCGGACTGTTCGATGTCAGCCATATGGGCCAGGTCCTGCTCACCGGCGATGCGCCTGATGTCGCGCTGGAGGCGGTAGTGCCGGGCGAAATCCAGAAGCTCGGCGTCAACCGCATGCGCTATTCGGTGCTGCTCAACGAAGAGGGCGGCATTCTCGACGATCTGATGGTCACGCGGCGCGAGCGCGACCTCTATCTTGTCGTCAACGGCGCGTGCAAATATGACGATCTGGCGCATATGCGCGAGACCTTTCCCGACGAGGTGGTGATTACCCTGCTCGACGAGCGTGCGCTGTTCGCGCTCCAGGGTCCCAGGGCAGGCGAAGCGCTGGCCAGCCTGATCCCCGATGTCGCATCGCTCTATTTCATGCAGGCAGGCGCGTTCACGCTCGATGGAATGTCGCTATGGATCAGCCGTTCGGGCTATACCGGCGAGGACGGCTTCGAGATCAGCGTCGATTGCGATCATGCCGCCGCGCTCGCCGACCGCCTGTGCGCGCTCGATCTGGTCAAGCCGATCGGCCTGGGCGCGCGCGATTCGCTGCGGCTCGAGGCGGGGCTGCCGCTCTACGGCCATGACCTCGACGAGAGTGTCAGCCCGGTCGAAGGCGATCTGGCGTTCGCGATCAGCAAGCGCCGCCGCGCCGAGGGCGGCTTTGCCGGTGCCGAGCGCATTCTCGAAGAGCTCGAGGAAGGCACCGACCGCAAGCGCGTCGGCCTTGCCATCGAAGGTCGCCAGCCGGTGCGCGAAGGCGCGGAGCTGTTTGCCGGCGACCGCATGGTGGGCAAGGTAACCTCGGGCGGTTTCGCACCGACGCTCGGCGCGCCGATCGCGATGGCGCTGGTCAAGTCCGCCTTTGCGCCGCTGGGCACGGCGCTGGAAGCCGAAGTGCGCGGCAAGCGTATCCCGGTGACGGTCGCAGCCATGCCGTTCGTGCCGCACCGCTATCACCGGCCCAAGACCGCCTGAACATCTAACGACCCGATGGAGTGACACCATGAGCCGCTATTTTACCGAAGAACATGAATGGGTTGAAGTCGAAGGCAAGATCGCCACGGTCGGCATCACCGAATATGCGCAGCAGCAGCTGGGCGATGTGGTGTTCGTCGACGTGCCCGCCGAAGGCAAGCAGTTCGACAAGGGCGACGAAGCCGCCGTCGTCGAGTCGGTCAAGGCCGCAAGCGATGTCTACAGCCCGATCTCCGGCACTATCGTCGAGGGCAATGAGGTGCTCGCCGATGAACCGGGCCTGGTCAATTCGGACCCCGAAGGCGATGGCTGGTTCTTCAAGCTGGAACTGAGCGACGAAGCCGAACTTGACGCATTGATGGATGAGGCAGCGTACAAGAAGTTCGTCGCAGACCTCTGATTTTTTATCGTTTCTGACCCAAGGACATTAGCCGCAATGCGCTATCTCCCGCTCAACAACCAGGATCGCAGCGCGATGCTCGCCACGATCGGCGCAGCCTCGATTGACGACCTGTTCATCGATATCCCCGAAGAGGCCCGGCTGACCGGTCCAATCCACGGCCTGCCGATGCACGCGCCCGAAATGGCGGTCGAACGGCACATGAAGGCGCTGGCCAGCCAGAATCTGGTCGCGGGCGACGTGCCGTTCTTCATGGGCGCGGGCGCCTATCGGCACCATGTCCCTGCTTCGGTCGATCATCTGATCCAGCGCGGCGAGTTCCTGACGGCGTACACGCCCTATCAGCCGGAAATCGCGCAGGGCACGCTGCAGATGCTGTTCGAATTCCAGACCCAGGTCGCCCGGCTGCTCGGCTGCGATGTCGCGAACGCATCGATGTACGATGGCTCGACCGCGTGCTGGGAAGCGATCGGCATGGCGCGGCGCATCACCAAGCGCGCCACCGCCTTGCTGTCCTCGGGCCTGCACCCGCATTATGTCGGCGTTGCCAAGACCATGGCGCGCTTCACTGGCGATGCGCTGGTGCATCAGGTACCGAGCCTGAAGCCCGAGACCGACATTGCCGACCTGATCGGTCAGATCGACAAGAATACCAGCTGCGTCGTGGTGCAATATCCCGACATTCTCGGCCGCGTCGAGGATTTGTCGGCGCTCGCGCAAGCGACTCAGGCCGCCGGCGCGCTGCTGATCGCGGTCGTCACCGAGCCGGTGGCGCTGGGCGCGCTGCGCAGCCCCGGCGAGATGGGCGCGGATATCGTCGTGGGTGAAGGCCAGTCGCTCGGCGTCGGCCTGCAGTTCGGTGGGCCTTATGTGGGCCTGTTCGGCTGCAAGCAGAAATATGTGCGCCAGATGCCGGGCCGTCTGTGCGGCGAGACCGTCGATGCCGAGGGCAAGCGCGGCTTCGTGCTGACATTGTCGACCCGCGAACAGCATATCCGCCGCGAAAAGGCGACGAGCAACATCTGCACCAATAGCGGACTGTGCGCGCTGGCCTTCAGCATTCACATGACGCTGCTCGGCGAAAAGGGCCTGCGCGGTCTCGCAGAGGTCAACCATGCGATGGCGGTGAGCGCTGCCGAACGGCTGGAGAAGGTTCCGGGCGTCAAGCTACTCAACGCGAGCTTTTTCAACGAGTTCACACTGGTTCTTCCCAAGGATGCTCGGACGATCGTGCGTGCGCTGGCGGATCGCAGGATCCTGGGCGGCGTCTCGCTGGGCCGCCTGTATCCGGAAGAAGCTGACCTTGCCAACGGACTGGTCGTTGCCGTCACCGAGACCGCGACGCTCGAAGACATCGAAGCCTTTGCCACGAACCTTGAGGAGCTGCTGGCATGAGCATGAACAATCAGGGACGCCCCACCCGACCTGCCGAGGATAGCGCCGCATCCTCGGCGCAGGCGACCAGCACCGGCAACCGCGCACTGATGCTCGAGGAAGCGCTGATCTTCGAGATCGGCGATTCGAACCGCACCGGCGTCGATCTGCCTGAAGCCCCGAAGGCCGCCTCGCGGCTCGGCGGGCTGGAGCGCAAGGCCGCCATCGGTCTGCCAGGCCTTTCGGAGCAGGAGACGGTGCGCCATTACACGCGCCTCAGCCGTCAGAACTATGCCATAGACCTCGGCCTGTTCCCGCTGGGATCGTGCACGATGAAGCACAACCCGCGCCTCAACGAGAAGATGGCGCGGCTTCCGGGTTTTGCCGATATCCACCCGCTGCAGCCGATCCACACGGTGCAGGGCGCGCTGGCGGTCATCGACGAGCTGGGCGAATGGCTGGTCAAGCTGACCGGCATGGCCTGCGTCGCGATGTCGCCCAAGGCGGGCGCGCATGGTGAGCTGTGCGGCATCCTCGCGATCCGTTCGGCGCTCGAAGCACGTGGTGACAAGCGTTCGGTCATCCTGGTCCCCGAGAGCGCGCACGGCACCAACCCGGCGACCGCGGCGTTCGTCGGCTATCAGGTCGAGGACATTCCCGCCAAGCCCGACGGCCGTGTCGATGTCGATGCGCTCAAGGCCCGGCTCGGCCCCGATGTCGCGGGCGTGATGATCACCAACCCCAATACCTGCGGCCTGTTCGAGCGCGATCTCAAGATCATCTCGGATGCGGTGCATGAGGCGGGCGGCTTCGTCTATTGCGATGGCGCGAACTTCAACGCGGTGGTCGGCAAGGTGCGTCCGGGCGATCTGGGCGTCGACGCGATGCATATCAACCTGCACAAGACCTTCTCCACCCCGCATGGCGGCGGCGGCCCCGGTTCGGGTCCGGTGGTGTTCTCCGAGGCGCTCGCCCCGTTTGCGCCGCTTCCGTTCGTGGAGCGCACCGAGGACGGCAAGCTCGCGCTGATAGAGGAAGAGAGCATGGAGGACCACCACGCCTCCAGCTTCGGCCGCATGGTCGCCTTTCACGGCCAGATGGGCATGTTCAGCCGCGCACTGACCTACATCCTCAGCCATGGTGCCGACGGCCTGCTCCAGGTCGCCGAGGATGCGGTGCTCAACGCCAATTACGTGCTGCGTTCGCTCGAGGACGTGCTCGACGCGCCGTTCGCGGCGGCAGGGCCGTGCATGCACGAGGCCTTGTTCTCGGACAACGGTCTCGCTGAGGGCTTCTCGACGCTCGACATCGCCAAGGGTCTGATCGACGAGGGCTTCCACCCGATGACGGTCTATTTCCCGCTGGTGGTGCACGGCGCGATGCTGGTCGAACCGACCGAGACCGAGAGCAAGGCTGCGCTCGATCAGTTCATCGGCGCGTTCCGGTCGGTAGCCCTGCGCGCCAAGCAGGGCGATCCGTCGCTGCACTGCGCGCCGCACTTCGCGCCGCGTCGCCGCCTCGACGAGACCCAGGCTGCACGCAAACCGGTACTGGTCTGGACCGAGCCGGTGGTCGAACAGGCCGAAGCTGCAGAGTGATCCCTTCGGACTGCCCGCCCGGTTCTGCACCGGGCGGGCTTTTTCGTCAGATCCAGCGGCGCACGCGCGCGCAATAGTCCTCGAACGCCTTGCCAAATTTGCGGCGCAAGTAACTCTCTTCCTTGGCAATCACGGCCCGGTCGATGGCGATGAAGGCGAACGGCACAAAGGCCAGCACGCCCATGCTCGCCTCCCACAGCGCATAGCCCAGCTGTATCATCAGCATGCCCAGATACATCGGGTTGCGGCTGTGCCGATAGGGTCCGCGCGCGATGATGGCCTGGCTCGGTGTCCAGGGCTGGGGATCCTCGCCATAGGCGCTGAACATGCCCAATGAGACGATGATCAGCCCTATCCCTGCCATCATCAGTGCAAAGCCCGGCCATTCCAACGCGCGGCCCATCGGTATGGGCGGCAGGCTCATGACGTCGTCGAGCAAAAGGCCGAGCATCAGGAAACCAAGGAACACCAGCGGCGGCGGAAAACCCACCGATGGCGCAATGCTGGGGTCGATGCGCGGCAATTGGGGTGGTTCGTCGTCCATATTGCCCAAACTGGAGCCTCACCGTGGCCGACGCAAGCCAAACGATTGCCGATAGCCGCGCTTCGCGCCATGATGCCATGATGACCGAACCCAGGCCCTGGTTGATCGACGAGGCGGGCAGCGAAGCCCGCCGCCATGCCCCCGCGACGCTGCGCAACCGCGATGTCATCGCGCAGGTGCTGCGCAAGATCCTTCCCGAAAGCGGCGTGGTGCTCGAGATTGCCAGCGGCAGCGGAGAGCATGTCGTGCATTTCGCAGCGGCCTTTCCACATCTGCAATGGCAGCCGAGCGATTGCGAGCAGTCCGCGCTCCGCTCGATCGCTGCCTGGACGGCAGAAAGCGGCGTTGCCAATGTCCTTCCTCCCGTGTCGATCGATGTCGAGCAGGAAGCCTGGCCCGCCCGATGTGCCGATGCGATCCTGTGCATCAACATGGTGCATATCAGCCCGTGGAGCGCGACGCTGGCGCTCTTGCGCCACGCCGCCGCGCTGCTGCCCGCCGGTGCGCCGCTCTATCTCTACGGACCGTTCGTGCGTCATGACGTCATGACGGCAGAAAGTAATGTCGCCTTCGACGCGTCGCTCAAAGCGCGCAATTCGGCCTGGGGGTTGCGTGATGTTGCCGATATC
Organism: Blastomonas sp. 34TW; assembly: GCF_059803595.1. NCBI lineage: Bacteria > Pseudomonadati > Pseudomonadota > Alphaproteobacteria > Sphingomonadales > Blastomonadaceae > Blastomonas > Blastomonas sp. 34TW. Next base: position 56,713 of record NZ_JAPFGW010000004.1, on the reverse strand, counting down.
GACGGTGCTGCCGCTGCATGCGGCTTCGTGCGCGTCGAGCTGATCGAGATGCCCGCAAACAACCTGTCGCTCGTCTATCGGCGCGCCTGACGCAAATCTATTGTCAAGCGCCAGCCTTTCTGCCTAGCCTGTGCGAGCGAGGGCAGGGCCGCAAAGGTCCGCCCCCCTGCCGAACCTGTGGGAGAGAGAGATGCTGGCTACCGCCATCAATGCGCGTACCGACTTGGGTTCCACCATCCGCTACTGGGCCGAAGAGCGACCCGACGCCATCGCCATGGATGATGGCATCACCCGTATCAGCTATCGCGAGCTCGACCAAATGGCAGATCGCTATGCCCGCGCTTTTGTCGCTTCGGGCCTGACGCCGGGCAACCGCATCGCCTGGCTGGGCAAGAATGCGAGCCTCTATTTCACGCTTCTGATCGCTGCGAGCCGCGCCGGTCTCGCGATGGTGCCGGTGGGCTGGCGGCTCGCGGTGCCCGAAGTGCGCTATATCCTGTCCGATACCGGGGCGGCGCTGCTGGTCTGCCAGCCCTTTTCCGCCGAGACCGCCAAGGCGGCAGCCGAGGGGCTGGACAGCCTGAAGACGCTGCTGATCGATGTCGAGAGCGACGCCTCGGGCCTGCAATCGCTCGACGCCTGGGCGAACGCGCAGGGCGATGCTGCCTTGCCGCAGGTCGATCCCGAGCGCGGGGTGCTGCAGCTCTACACCTCGGGCACGACCGGGCATCCCAAGGGCGCAGTGCTTTGCAACCGCAACATGTTTGCGCTACGACCGATCATCGAGGCATCGGATGTAGACTGGTACAAGGTGAGTGCCGAGGATTCGATGCTGGTCATCATGCCCGTCGCACATATTGCCGGATCGGGTGTCGGCACGATCGCCTTCTACAATGGCTGCCGCGCGGTCATCCGCGCCGAATTCTCGCCCGATGCGGTGCTCGATTGCGTGAGCGACGGCGTCACGCACATGTTCCTGGTGCCGACCGCGCTGCAGATGGTGGTCAACCATCCGCGCGCCGCGACGACCGACTGGGCGCGGCTCAAGCTCGTCATGTACGGTGCCGCGCCGATCCCGCTCGAATTGCTCCGCCAGTGCATGCACGTGATGGGCGCGGAATTCTGCCAGCAATATGGCATGACCGAAACCACTGGCACTTTCTGCGCGCTGCCCCCGGAAGACCATGACCCCAATGGCAACCAGCGGATGCGTTCCGCTGGCAAGGCGCTTCCCGGGGTCGAGATCCGGATCATCGATGCGGCAGGCAACCCGGTGCCCAACGGCACGATCGGCGAGATCGCCACGCGCTCACCGCTCAACATGACCGGCTATTGGCGCAACGACGCCAAGACCCGCGAGACGGTGGATGGCGATGGCTGGCTGCGCACGGGAGATGCGGCCTATATGGACGATGACGGCTATGTCTATATCCAGGACCGGGTGAAGGACATGATCATCTCGGGCGGCGAGAACGTGTATCCCGCCGAGGTCGAGAACGCGATCTTCGGGCATCCCGATGTGCTCGAGGTCGCGGTGATCGGCATTCCCGACGAGAAGTGGGGTGAGGCGGTCAAGGCCGTGGTCGTGCCGAAGCCGGGGCACGAGGTCGATCCGGCATCGGTCATCGCCTGGGCCCGCGAGCGGATCGCACCGTTCAAGGCTCCCAAGAGCGTGGATGTCATTCCGGAAATGCCGCGCAATGCCACGGGCAAGATCCTGCGGCGCGAATTGCGCGCGCCATATTGGGAGGGTCAGGAGCGCGCGGTCGCCTGATCGCGCAGCTTCGCCAGCCGGTTCTCGCGCAGCGCGATGTACATGCCGGAGCCGATGATGAGCGGTGCCCCGATCCAGGTCGCGGGCACCGGCCATTTGTCCCAGATGAGATAGCCGAACAGCGCCGCCCAGATGAGGCTGGAATAGTCCATCGGCAGCACCACCGATACCGGTGCGAGGCGCAGCGACCAGGTGATGCCCAGCTGTGCAAAGGCCCCGAACAGCCCCATCAGCGCGATGATGCCCCAGGTGTGCGCGTCGTGCATCTGGCCGACGAACAGCATGGCAATGCCCAGTGGCACCATGGAGCTCAGCGAGAACCAGAACATCGTCGTGATCGGATTCTCGGTCTCTCCGAGCTTGCGGATGATGATGCTGACAAAGGCCGTCACCGCCACGCCGGCCAAGGACACGATCGCACCGAGCATCGGAATGTGCCCGTCGCCAGGCTGCACCACGATCAGCACGCCCGCGAGCCCGGCTGCAATCGCACTCCAGCGGTGTACTCCGACTGCTTCTTTCAGCAGCACGATCGAAAGCAAGGTGGCGACAATTGGCACCATGAAGCCGATGGCGGTCGCTTCGGCAATCGGCAGCAGCGCGAAGGACAGAAAGTTCAGCGACATCGCAACCATGCCGATAACCATCCGGCTGACATGCGCCCAGGGACGATCCGTACGCAGCGCAGCGAGCCCGGGCCCCGCCAGCGCAATCGGGATCAGCACGATGATTCCGGCCAGCTGGCGATAGAACACGCTCTCCAGCACATGCACCCCGCGGTCGGAGGCGAGCTTGACGCAGGCGAACATCGCGGTGATCGAAATGGCGGCGAACAACCGGATGACGATGGCAGAAAGCGCCTGGTTCCGGTGCTCACCAGGGGCAGGAGTCGGTTCGGGCAGGTCCATCGCAGCCCTGCTAACAGCAGCAAGCGCGCGCGTCATCCCGGCAATGCGCAGTTTCGCCGCATTATCGCGACCAAGCGCCAAGTTTCCTGCATTTTCGCATCACCTTGGCCCAAAAGGACAGGGGCCTGCACTCTGGCCAAAGCCACCCGGTTGGATTAATCGCCAGATCAAAAGCGGCATTCCCCGCAACAGGCCACAGGATGACCATGACCGACCAGTTCGAGCTCACCGAAGACCAGCTTGCCATCCAGGAAGCGGCACGCAAGTTCACCGCCGACCGTATCACGCCCTTTGCCGCCGAATGGGACGAGAAGCATATCTTCCCGCGCGACACCATCAAGGAGGCGGCGGATCTTGGTTTCGCTGCGATCTATGTCAGCGAGGAAAGCGGCGGTATCGGCCTGGGGCGGCTCGAGGCAGCATTGATCATGGAGGCGATGGCCTATGGCTGCCCCTCGACCAGTGCGTTCATCTCGATCCACAACATGGCCGCCTGGATGATCGACAGCTTCGGTTCGGACGAGCTCAAGGCGCGCTATCTGCCCGACCTCGTCACGATGGATAAGATCGCCAGCTATTGCCTGACCGAGCCGGGGTCGGGATCGGACGCCGCCGCGCTCAAGACCAAGGCGGTGCGCGATGGCGACCATTATGTGCTCAACGGCTCCAAGCAGTTCATCAGCGGCGCGGGCGCGAACGACGTCTATGTCACCATGGTCCGCACCGGCGAGGATGGTCCCAAGGGGATCAGTTGCCTGGTGATCGACAAGGACACGCCCGGTGTCAGCTTCGGCGCGAACGAGAAGAAGCTGGGATGGCACAGCCAGCCCACCGCGCAGGTGATCTTCGAGGATGCGCGCATTCCCGTGGCCAACCGGGTCGGAGCCGAAGGCGATGGCTTTCGTTTCGCGATGATGGGTCTGGACGGCGGCCGCCTGAACATCGGTGCGTGCTCGCTGGGCGGGGCGCAGCGCTGCCTCGACGAGGCAATCGCCTATACCAATGATCGCAAGCAGTTCGGCAAGCGGATCAACGATTTCCAGAACACCCAGTTCATGCTCGCCGACATGGCGACCGATCTCGAGGCGGCGCGCGCGCTGCTCTATCTCGCCGCCGCCAAGGTGACCGCCAACGCCCCCGACAAGACCAAGTTCGCCGCGATGGCCAAGCGTCTGAGCACCGACAGCGGTTCGAAGATTGTCAACGATGCTTTGCAACTCTTTGGTGGATATGGCTATTTGCAGGACTATCCGATCGAGCGCTTCTGGCGTGATCTGCGCGTGCACTCGATCCTCGAAGGCACCAACCAGGTGATGCGGATGATCGTCGCGCGCGAGATGCTGCGCCAGTAAGGGAACTGCCATGACCAGCGATATTCTCACCCGTATCGAGGGACGCACCGGCGTCATCAGCCTCAACCGCCCTGGTGCCATCCACGCGCTGACCACACCGATGTGCCAGGCGATGACCGAAGCGCTTGTCGGCTGGATGACCGATCCGGCGATCGATGCGGTGATGATCGATCATGCCGAAGGGCGCGGCTTCTGCGCGGGCGGAGACATCCGCATGCTCGCGACCAGCGGCGCGGCCGATGGCGCAGAGGCGCGCGCGTTCTTCTTCGTCGAATATCGCCTCAACCACCTGCTGTTCGTCTATCCCAACCCGGTGATCGCCTTCATGGACGGCATCACCATGGGCGGCGGCGTCGGCCTTGCCATGCCCTCGCGCTATCGCATCGCGACCGAGAACACGCGCTTTGCGATGCCGGAGACGGGGATAGGCCTGTTCCCCGATGTGGGCGGCGGCTGGTTCCTCTCGCGCCTGCCGGGCCGGGTGGGACAATTTCTCGCGCTCACCGGAGCGCGGCTCGATGGCGCCGAATGCCATGCGCTGGGTCTGGCGACACATTATCTGCCTGCCGAAAAGCTCGCCGAAGCGAAACAGCGCATCGCCGCCGCGCCGCAGGATGTGGACGCCATTCTTTCCGATCTGTCGGTCGCCCCACCCGAGGCGCGCATCCTGGGCAATCGCGAGCAGATCGACCAGCTGTTTGCCTCGGATCGCTACGAGGACATTCTCGCCGCGCTCGAAGCCGATGGATCGGACTGGAGTGCGAAGGAACTGAAGACGCTCTCGACCAAGTCGCCCCAGACCTGCAAGGTGGCGTTGCGTCAGCTCAAGGAAGGCGCGCAAATGGCTGACTTTGCTGCTGAAATGCGCCAGGAATATGCGATCGGCGCGCGCGTGGTGCAGATGCACGACTTCATCGAGGGCGTGCGCGCGCTGATCATCGAGAAGGACAATGCGCCGCGCTGGAACCCCGACACCGCCGAAGGTGTCACCGACGCGCTGCTCGACACCATCTTTGCGCCGCTGCCTGAGGATCAGGCCTGGACCCCCCTGGAGATTGCCCGATGACCTACGAAACGCTTCTCGTCGAACAGCGCGGTGCCGTCACGCTGATCACGCTCAACCGTCCGCAGGCGCTCAATGCGCTGAACAGCCAGGTGCTCGCCGATCTGATCGCGGCGCTGGGCGCGTTCGATGCCGATCCGTCGCAGGGCTGCGCAGTCCTTACCGGCAGCGAAAAGGCCTTTGCCGCCGGTGCCGACATCAAGGAGATGTCGACCCAGAGCTTTGCCGACATGTACGGCAGCAACTTCTTTGCCGGCTATGACCGCGTGACGGCAACCCGCAAGCCGGTGATCGCGGCGGTCGCCGGCTATGCGCTGGGCGGCGGCTGCGAACTTGCCATGATGTGCGATTTCATCATCGCCGCCGATAACGCCAAGTTCGGCCAGCCCGAGATCAAGCTCGCCGTGACCCCCGGCATGGGCGGATCGCAGCGCATGGCGCGCGCCATCGGCAAGGCCAAGACCATGGACATGTGCCTGACCGGGCGGATGATGGACGCCACCGAGGCCGAACAATCGGGTCTCGTCGCGCGCGTCGTGCCGCTGGCCGATCTGGTCGACGAAGCGGTCAGGGCGGCTCAGACGATTGCCGGCATGGCACCGCTCGCGACGCTGGCGGTCAAGGAAATGGTCAATGCCGCGTTCGAGACGACGCTGCAGCAGGGCGTGGTGTTCGAACGCCGCCTGTTCCACGGCCTGTTCGGCAGCGAGGACCAGAAGGAAGGCATGGCGGCGTTCGTCGAGAAGCGCCCTGGCAAATGGACGGGGCGCTGACCGCGCGTCTGACCGCGGCCTTGGCTCCGGTCAGGGCTGCAGCGCGCCGGTAAGGTCTTCGCCCAGCTGCAGCGCATCGAGATCGGCCGCAACAGCGACCAGATCGGCGCGGGCCTGGGCGAGGCGGAACTCGGCATCGAGTCTGCGGATCGCCGCGTTGGCCGCCGCATCCTCGCGCAGGTTGACGAGGAAGAAGTCGCTTGCGCCGGCCTGGAACAGGCGCCGCTCGCCGGCGGCGAGCTTTTCCGCCTGCACCTCTTCGTCGCGCGCGAGCACTGCGAGCCGCTCGGCTGCTGTCAGGTTGGTCGAAAGCTGCGCGATCTCGGCCAGAATCTGTTCCTCGCTCTGCCGCCGCTTCCATTCGAGCGCATTGATATAGGCCTCGGCCGCCGCGACATTGCCCTTGGCGGCGCGGTTCTGCAGCGGCATCGAGAAGGTGAACCCGATTACCGCCTCGAACGGATCGCGGGAGCGCCCGCCCAGTCCCTGCTCGCCGAAATCCTTGCCCGCCTCGGCAAACAGACGCAGTGAGGGCAGCAGCTTGTTCTGTTCGAGTTCGAGCTTCGCCTCGCCCTGCGCGAGGCGCTGCTCGATCAGTTGGATATCCGGGCGCCGCGCCAGCACCGCTGCGGGATCGGTGTCGCGCAATTGGCGGACCATCGGCAGCGATGTCGGCAGATCTGCGGGCGTCGCCACACGCGGCCGCCCATCATCATCGCGCCAGAACAGCGAGAGCCGCTGGGCCGCATTGGCCAGATCGCGCTCGGCGGCGACGAGAAGCGACTGACGGCGCAGCAAATTCTGTTCGTTTTCAGTCAACAGGATGGCAGCCCGCGCGCCCAGTTGCACCTGGCGGCGGATACCGTCCTGCCGGTCCTGCGCCAGGCCGACCAGCGAGCGATAGACGCGGACCTGCTGGCCTGCCGCGACCCATTGGCCATAGGCCTGGATCGCCCGCTGCTGCACGCCGATCGCGATGATCAGCGCGTCGAGCCCGGCAATGTCGCGCTCGATCAGCGCGTTGCGCTGGCCGAAGCGGCGATCGTCGATATAGCGGTCGCGCAGCAGCGCGAAAACGCCGCGCACCTTGAGCTCGCCCAGCCGGTCGGTGAAGCTGTAGTCCTCATAGACCGGAAAGTCGCCGCGCGAGACGCGGTAGCTCGCTTCCAGCTGGCCACCATTGTTGGTGAGCGGCTGGATCGCCTTTCCCTGCACATAGGTGCCATCGTAAAAGCCCGCGATGCGCGAAAAGCCTTCGCCGCTGAACAGCAGGTCGAATGCGCCTTCGCTCGCCAGCACCCGTCCATCCGCCGCGCGCGTATTGGCCAGCGCCTCGAGAATGCTCGGCGCAAAGCGGCGTGACGACGCCAGCACCTCGGACAGCTGCAATCCGCGCGACGACGGCACCTGATCGGGCGCGCTGACCGGGGCAGGGAGCGGCTGCGCTCCGACCGGAACAGCGAGCAAGGCCGAAACGGCCAGCCCGGTCAGCATCCATGCCTTGCGCATCACTTCTTCCCCGAAGAGCTGCTCGAGGAGCCCGACGACGAGGACGACGAGGACGATGCCTTGCCTCCGGTCTGCGTCATGCCGGTGCTGCCCTGCTCGGTGAGCGCCGGGTTCTGCAGCGGGAAGTCATTGAGCTGGCGCCACAGTTCGAAGCCGACCGAGACCTGCTCCATCGCCACCCAGCCGCGCACATTGGCGCCCAGGCGGACATAGGGTTCACCCGGCCAGCGGGCCTTGCCCGGAGCTTCGCGAACAAGCACGCGGAACAGCCCGTTCTGCGAGGCGGCGAGGTCGACCTGTTGTACCTCACCATCGAACAGGCCGCGCGCGACCGAGGGCCAGCCGGAAAACTGGATCGCGGGCCAGCCTTCGAACTCGAGCCGCACCTGCTGGCCCTTGCGAATCAGCGGCGCATCACGGCCGTCGACATAGATTTCGACCACACGCTTGGCTTCGGTCGGCGCAAAGGTTGCCAGGACATCGCCCTGCGAGACCATGGTTGCCTTGTCCCCGCCGCTGATCCGCTGGATCACTCCGTTGCGCGGGGCGCGGACGAGCTGGAGCGACTGGCGCGCGAGATTGATGTCGATCTGGGTGATGGCGGCGCGCGCTTCGGCGAGCTTGGCCTCCATTTCTGCAACCTTGATGCGCGCCAGTTCATTCTCGCGCCGCGATGCCAGGCCCTCGGAAAACAGGGTGCCGGTTCGGCCGACATCGTTGCGTGCGGTGCTGAGCGCAGAGGCGGCCGCGGCGGCCTTGGCTTCGGCCAGGCTGCGCTCGACACGCAGGCGCTCAAGCAGCATCGGATCGTTGTCGGAAATCTGGACGATCGGATCGCCTTCGCGCACGACGGCGCCATCCTCGACATACCAGCGCTCGATGCGGCCGGAGACCAGCGCCGTCACGTTCTGCACCCGGTCCTGCGGGTTGAGCGCGATCACCTGGCCCGCGCCATAGGCGGTCTGGATCCAGGGCACGTAGATCATGAACACGATCGCGGCGGCGAGGGAGAGCACCACCATCAGCGCGATGGCGCGCAGGGGGCGGGGGGTTCGCTGGGCCGCAAGCGTGCGGAAGCGAACCAGGGCGCGATCACGCGTTGCCATGGGCTGCCTCCTCTGCCTTGCGATCGACGATGCTTAGGAACTCTGCGGGGTCATCGATGATCCTCTGCCCATCATCACCCAACCAGAGATAGCGGCAACCTTCGGTGCCCGAGGGGCGATAAGTGAACTGGATGACGGTGGATCCTTCGGCGCGCATGGCGGCGCGGACATCGGCAAGAATGGCGGGGTCGATCATGTCGAAAAGCCCGGTGAGGATCAGCAGGCGCGGACATTTGAGCATCGCGCCGGCCAGCTTCAGGCGAAGCGCCTCGGCATAGGACAATGGCCAGCCGCTGGTCGACAGCTGCGTGTCCAGACCGTCGGGCAAGCGCATCACCCGATCCTCGAGCCGCACGAGCGCAAGCGCCTTGAGCACATCGCCCGACGTCGTTTCGGGGCCAGCAAGGCGCAGGTAATCGCGAATGCTGGCCTGGACGATCGTCGGACGGTCGAGCACGATGATCTCGCTGCGCAACCGGAACATGTCGACCATCGCAATGTCCTGCCCGCCCAGAGTGACCACGCCGGTTTCCGGGGTCAGATAGCGCTTCATCGCGTGCGTGAACAGCCGCTGGATGCCATGATTCTGCGCCTGCGCGATCAGCTGCGTGCCCGCAGGGATCGAGATGTCGAGCGTAATGCCGGGCGCGGTTGCGCTATGGGTCACCCGACGCAGAACCAGATCGCTGCCGCTGATCGCATCCTGGCCTTCGCGAATCTCTTCCTCCTGCTCGATCTGATAGATCAGTCCGATTTCCTCGGCCGCAGCGATCAGATCGTAGGTGGTATCGAGATAGGCACCCATCTGGCCGAGACCGAAAAACGCGGCAGACAAGATGAGCTCGGCGGCCACAAGCTGGCCGATCGACAGTTCGCCCTGGATAACCAGCCAGCCACCCAGCGCGAGCAGGCCAGAGCTTGCCAGCGCGTAAAGCAGCAGAAAGGCCACGGTTTGCGACATGGTGTAGCGGAAGTGCTTGGCCTTGGCCGCGACATAAGTGGCGGTGACGGCTTCGGAACCATCGAGCGCGTAATCGACGTGACGGCCCGACTTGTAGAAGCCGTTCGATGCGCCGACATTCTCGAGCCAGCGCGCAGCATCATATTTGGCATGGCTGAGCGCGATGCCCGATCGGATCGCGCCGCGCGTCCAGACCAGCAGAATCAGCACGGCGAGCCCGATGACGATCAGGTTGAAGGCCAGGAAGAACGGGTGATAGAAAGCGGTGACGGCAAAGCCGACCGCCGATTGCAGGATGATCGTGAAGCCGCCGATCAGCAGGCTCGGAACCGCCTTCTGCACGGTGTTGACGTCGAAATAGCGGTTGAACAGGTCCTGTCGCTTGCTGTCCTCGAAAAACGGGTTGCGGGCATGGATCGAACGGATGGTGATCTCCGCAACCTGGCGCGAATAGAAACGCCGGGCAAAGAGTTCCATCGTGTGGATGCGCAGCGCAGACAGCAGCACCGCGATCAGCAGCAGTCCGAGCAGCGTGCCTGCCAGGGTCACCAGCGGGGTCACCAGCGCGGTATTCGCGACCGAATTGATCAGCATCTGCACCGAAATCGGTGTTGCCAGCGACAGCACGGAAATCGCGACACCATAGACCAGCGCCAGCGCAAGAAAGCTGCGTTCGCCCTTCAACAGGCCAAACATCCAGCGAATAGCCTCGCGCGCGCCCATGATATGGTGTTCGGAAGATGATGCCATTTTTGCCTGCCCGTTGTTCCAAGGTCGCCAGCGCACGAAATAGGCGACCTCGCCGATAAGCCCATTCGAAAGCGGTTTATCGGAGCAATTGGTTTTTTCTATCGGGAAGCTTCCCCCCGAACGCAGTTTTCCATGATATAGACTAACCTGCCGCTGGTCGAACGGTTATCCGGGCCGATTGATCCATGTTATGGCGGATATTGTCATGGCTGAAGGCCGGGCCATGCACAAGCGTGACCCACCACCGGTTTGCGATCGTCTACAACGTGCCAAGAGCCGACCGATTGCGCCCGAACCCGCGCCGCGGGCTCGGCGCGCGGACGCCTTATCGCTTGAGCAGCGGAGCCAGATACTGACCGGTATAGCTGCCTGCGACCTTGGCGACCTGTTCGGGAGTGCCTTCAGCAACAATCTGACCGCCCTTGACCCCGCCTTCGGGGCCCATGTCGATGATCCAGTCCGCAGTTTTGATGACGTCGAGATTGTGCTCGATCACCACCACGCTGTTGCCCTGTTCGACCAGCCGGTGCAGCACCTCAAGCAGCTTGCGCACGTCCTCGAAATGCAGCCCGGTGGTCGGTTCGTCGAGGATGTACAGCGTCTGCCCGGTCGAGCGGCGCGACAGTTCCTTGGCGAGCTTGACGCGCTGCGCCTCGCCGCCGGACAGGGTTGTCGCCTGCTGGCCGACCTTGACATAGCCCAGGCCCACTTCCCACAGCATCGCCATCTTGTCGCGGATCGGCGGGACTGCCTTGAAGAACTCGACCGCATCCTCTACCGTCATGTCGAGCACATCGGCAATCGAGTGCCCCTTGAACTTCACCTCGAGAGTCTCGCGATTATAGCGCTTTCCGCCGCATTCCTCGCAGGTCACATACACATCGGGCAGGAAGTGCATCTCGATCTTGATGACGCCATCGCCCTGACATTTCTCGCAACGCCCACCCTTGACGTTGAAGCTGAACCGGCCCGGCTTGTAGCCACGCGCAAGGCTCTCGGGCAGCCCGGCAAACCAGTCGCGGATGTTGGTGAAGGCGCCGGTATAGGTCGCCGGGTTCGAACGCGGGGTGCGACCGATCGGCGACTGATCGATGTCGATCACCTTGTCGCAATGTTCGAGACCCGTGATCTTGTCATGCGGCCCCGCGATGATCCGCGCGCCGTTGAGCGCGCGCGCGGCGCCGGCAAACAGCGTGTCGATGGTGAAGCTGGACTTGCCCGATCCCGACACGCCGGTAATGCATGTGAAGGTTCCGAGCGGGATAGAGGCGGTCACCCCAGTGAGGTTGTTGGCGCGCGCGTTGTGCACGGTCAGCTTCTTGCCATTGCCCTTGCGCCGCTTCTTGGGCACCTCGATCCTGCGTTCGCCGGTAAGGTACTGCGCTGTCAGCGAATCCTTCGCCTTGAGCAGCTCGGGCAGCGTGCCCTTGGCGACGACTTCGCCGCCATGCACGCCGGCGCCGGGGCCGAGATCGACGATATAATCGGCGGTGCGGATCGCATCCTCGTCATGCTCGACGACGATCACGGTGTTGCCCAGATCGCGCAGGCGCTTCAATGTCACCAGCAGCCGGTCATTGTCCTTCTGGTGCAGGCCGATGCTCGGTTCGTCGAGCACATAGAGCACGCCCGAAAGACCGCTGCCGATCTGGCTGGCGAGCCGGATGCGCTGCGATTCGCCGCCCGAGAGCGTGCCCGAGGTCCGGTCGAGGTTCAGGTAATCCAGCCCGACATTGTTGAGAAAACCCAGCCGCTCGATGATTTCCTTGAGGATCGCCTTGGCGATCTGCTGCTGCTGCGGCCCGAGTTTGTCGCTCAGCGTCTCGAAGAAATGCAGCGCATCGGCGACCGAGCGGCGGGTCGAGATCGAGATGTCCTCGCCCGCCACCTTGACCGAAAGCGCTTCGGGTTTCAGGCGCGCGCCATCGCAGACTTCGCAGGGCTGCGCGGTCTGATACTTGCTCAGTTCCTCGCGCATCCAGGCGCTGTCGGTCTGCAGCATGCGGCGGTTCAGATTGCCGATCACGCCTTCGAACGGCTTCTTGACCTCATAGCTCTTGCGCCCGTCCTGAAAGCGCAGCGTCACCGGCTTGCCCGCCGTGCCGTGCAGGATGATCAGCCGCGCCTCGCCGGGCAGGTCCTGCCATGGCGTATCGAGCGAGAAACCGAATTCGCGCGCCAAGCTGGCGAGCACCTGCATGTAATAGGGCGAGGGCGGGTTTGATTTCGCCCAGGGCACGATCGCGCCCTTCTTGAGGCTCAGTTCCTCGTTGGGCACGACCAGCTGCGGGTCGAAATACATCTTCTCGCCAAGGCCATCGCAAGCGGGGCAGGCGCCTTGCGGCGCATTGAACGAGAACAGCCGCGGTTCGATCGCCTCGATGGTAAAGCCCGATACAGGACAGGCGAAGCGTTCGGAAAAGATGATGCGGTTGTCGGGGATGCCCGCGTTCTTCATGCCCTTTTGCGCCCTCTCCCCTTTAGGGGGGAGGGTTGGGAGGGGGGCAGGCGCATCGGATGCATTTTCCCCTCTCCCTCCGCCGCTGCGCGGCTCCTCCCTCTCCCCTGAAGGGGAGAGGGCATTTACCGTCCCATCGGCCAGATCCACATAGGCCAGCCCATCGGCGAGCTTGAGCGCGGTCTCGAAACTGTCGGCCAGCCGTGTCTCGATGCCCTCACGCACCGCCATGCGGTCGACGACGACCTCGATGTCATGCTTGTATTTCTTGTCGAGCGCAGGCGCGGCGTCGATCTCGTACATCTCGCCGTCGATGCGTACGCGGGTGAAACCGGCTTTCTGCCACTCGGCCAGTTCCTTGCGATATTCGCCCTTGCGACCACGCACGACGGGCGCGAGCAGATAGAAGCGCGTGCCTTCGGGTAGTGCCATTACGCGGTCGACCATCATGCTGACGGTCTGCGCGGTGATCGGCAGGCCGGTCGCGGGCGAATAAGGCACGCCGACGCGTGCCCAGAGCAGGCGCATGTAATCGTAGATTTCAGTGACGGTCGCGACCGTCGAGCGCGGATTGCGGCTGGTGGTCTTCTGCTCGATGCTGATCGCGGGGCTCAACCCGTCGATATGCTCGACATCGGGCTTCTGCATCATCTCGAGGAACTGGCGCGCATAGGCCGAGAGCGACTCGACATAGCGCCGCTGACCCTCGGCATAGATGGTATCGAACGCCAGGCTCGACTTGCCGCTGCCAGAAAGCCCGGTGATGACGATCAGCTGATCGCGCGGCAGATCAATGTCCACGCCCTTGAGATTATGTTCGCGCGCGCCGCGCACAGAGATGTGAGTGAGCATGAACGGCCTTATGTTCTATTGATGTTCCGCTGGCAAGCGGCAGAAAGCACGGTGCGGCGCTGGAGCCGGGTCGCGGGCGGAACATGGTGCTGCGGTGCGCTGGCTGCAAGGGCGCGGCGTGCGACGAATGGAACCGCTTTGAGCGATGATCGTAGCCGTGTTAATCGAGATCAACTTTGTCTTGAGGGAATATGATGATGACTTTTCGCCCGTTCAGCCGCGCCTCGCTGGCCATCGCTTTGACTGCTTCGGCGCTCGCCATGCCCGCTTTCGCACAGCAGGCCAGTGCCCCCGCCGCCGCTGAGCCCGATAGCGGATCCATGGAGCCGTCGCCCGTTACCCGCAATCCGAGCACGCCCGAGGAACAGGCGGAGCGCGAAGCCGCCAATGCTGCGCAGGTGCAAGCGTCGAACGCACAGCTCGCGCAGAATGCCGCCAATCTCGCGAATTACGAGGCGCGCCGTTCCAGCTACGAAAACCAGATGAAGCTGTACGAGAATACGGTCGATTCGCGCGCGCGGGCCGAGTCCGAATATGCCGAGGTGAAGAAGCTCTACGACGCCATCTACACGCAGTGGGAAGCCGATGTTGCCGCCTGCAACGCTGGCGACCGCAAGCGCTGTGCGCAGGCGCCCGTCACGCCAAAATGAACTGGGGCGCGCCTCGTGGCGCGCGCCCTATATTTTCGGCAACACCAAGGTAAAGCGCGCCCCCTGTCCGGGCGCGCTTTCTACTGTCAGGTCGCCCTGCATCGCGAGCGCCAGCCGCCGCGATATGTACAGGCCGAGGCCACTGCCGCCGTCGCCGCTGCGGCCCAGCCGCTCCCATTTGTTGAACAGCCGCTGCTGATCTTCTTCCGAAAGCCCCGGTCCCTGATCGGCGACGGTCACGCTGGCCCAATCCGGACCCTCGTCGAGCCGCAGCCAGATCATCGATCCATCGGGCGCGTAATTGATGGCATTGCCCAGCAGATTGAGCAGGACCTGAAGCACGCGTCGGAATTCGCCGGTCGCAGCCAGGCTTTCGTCCTCGGCAGGCTTGTCGATCCGGATCGAGCGGTCGGCGGCCTTGAGCGCGAGAAGACCCGCTGCGCGCCGGGCGAGATCGGCAAGATCGACCGGTTCGCTCGCAGCGCTGAACCCGCTGGCTTCGATCGCTTCCAGATCCGCCAGATCGTCGATCAGCGCCAGCAGGTGTCGTCCGGCTGAGGCGATATCTCCAGCATAGCCGGCATAATCCGAACGCAACGGTCCCTCGAGCCGACCACCGATGGTCTCGGCATTGGCGATGATCCGTCCGATCGGCTGGCGCAGCGCCGGTCCGATCTGGCTGCCGAACATATGCGCGAGGCGTTCGCCATCGAACAGCGGCGGGGGGGAAGGGGCGGCTTGCGGCTCCGGTGCGGCGGGCGCTTCGGTCAGTTGCAGGTTCCATCCGGCGCCAGCATCGCTGCGAGTGCGATACAGGGTCCAGCACCGGGGGTCGCCGATCAGGCGGACGCGCACGCCGTTGTGACAATCCGCCAGCACCAGCGGCGCGCCATCCTCGGTCGCGATCAGCGCGCCCACGGGCTTCAGCGTGACGCGCACGGCATCCCAGTGAGCCGGCAGCGTCACCATATCCTGCACATGCAGGATGCGGCCGAGCGGATCGACGCGAATATCCACGCTCGTCTCGGAAGAAGGCACGAAGATGGGCAGCGGGGCGGCAGGTCCGGCTTCGGGCAGCGGTCTTTCTCGCCACTGGCTGATCCGGAGATCGATCCCTTGCGTACCCGGTTCGCAGTCGCACCACAGATCGACCGATTCCTTCGGGCCGATAATCGTCAGCGGTCGCGACAGGCGCATGCCCAGCCGCATCGCGTGGCGGGCCAGATCGAGCAGCGCGGGAATGGCGAGCACCTCGCCCTCTGCACCACCGAGCGCCTTGTGCAGCTCAGCCACCCGGGCGTCGGCATGCAGCAGCCGCCCGTCGCGATCAATCTTCACGACGTGTGGGGAATCGGCCTTGGCGCTTGCCGGGCCTGCCTCCGAAGGATTGGCGCGAGCGATCACCACAGGGCTCCCGGATGCGCCAGCGGATCGAGATTGCGCCAGCCTGCCACGAGCCGGGCCGCATCCTCCGGAACGAGCGCGCGCAGGTCTGCGGCAGGCGGCAAGGCGTCAGGTCGCAAGGAGGCGAGGGCAGCCAGCCCTTGCAGCAGCCCGGCGGCCAAATCGGTCTCCAGGCCACAGGCGCGCAAGACCACGGCCAGCCGCGCGAGATCGGCATCGCGCAGCATGTCGAACAGAAGATCGGCGGGGAGCCCACTCGCCCGTTCCAGCATCGCGACGGTCAGGCTCGCGCCATTTTCGGCGAGCGACCAGGCTTCCGCGCTGCGGGGCAGTTCGAACAAATGGCAGAACCGCATCAGCCGGTGCGGGCGTCCGCGACGCTCGTCAAAGCCTTGCAGAAATGCTGCAGCCGCCCTGTTCAGCTCCAGCGGGTCGCTATCCGGGCGTTCCTGCAGAAAGGCCAGGCATCTCCGCACCACTCCGTGCAGCGTCTCGGGCGGCAGTTCGCCGGTGTCGATCGCGAATGCCTGTGCGCGGCTCAGAAACCGGCTCTGCGCGATGATCAGTGCCATCGCGGCTTCGGCAAGCTCGTCCTGTGCATCGCCCACTTGGGCTTCGACACGTGGAGGCAATTCGGGTGTTCCGTGGCCGACCAGCGAGGACTGGCGGCAAAGCCGCGCTTCGATGGCGCGGGCAAACAGCAGCCGCGTGGTCGGGGCATGCGCCAGCACCACATGGCGCGCTATGTCCGGACCCAGATCGGCCGAGCCGGTGAGCGCCTCGGCGAGCTGCACGGCCAGCGATTCGACAAAGCCGCCGGTAAGGCTGAGGTCGTCCTCACGCAGCGCCTGGGCCTGTTCGGGGAGCAATTGCTGGCGCACCATCGTGGGGACCGCCATGGCCTGCCGGGCCTGAACGTCGGCCTGGCGCAGCAGCGCGCCTACGTCCCGTAAGGTCGGGCGTGCGGGGGCCATGTCGGTACTCATCGCCTTGCCCTACCAATGGCTGGTTAAAATGCTGTTAGTTGAAAGGATCAGCGCCCTGCCATCGATATGGGTTCAGGCCTTGTCCGCTGCAAGCGGCGCGCGGTGCGTCTGCCACAGCAAAAGCCCCGTCAGCGCGAGATTCCACAGCATCAGCATCGGCATCAGCAGGCCGAGCGGCAACGCAACCATGGCCGCCAGGGCGACGAGACTAGCCGATCCCGCAAGCCTGCGCCACAGCTGCGGCAGCGGTCCCGGCACCCGGTCCAGCACGGTGGCAAGACCCGGCAGCAGCAACGCCGCGAACAGCCCGGACAGCCGGTCCGACGCGGCCACGCTGAGCACCGTGACGATGATGAAGGCGATCGCGAACGCCATGTCGCGCGCGATCTGTTCGGCAGGCCTTGTCAGACTGCCGACAAAGCGCCCGAACAGCCGGTTGGCGGCATGGCCCGCCGCGCGCCCCATCACGAGCATGGCGAGCGCCGCCATGCCCCATCCCGCGCCTGCCATACCGATGCCGATCACGGGCAGGCCGATGCCCGCGAGCCTGAGCGCCGGGCGGCTCCATCCGGCCGACCAGACGCGTCTTGCCAGCGAGGCCATCGCGCCGGTCTGAACGACCTTGCCGCCCAGCCCTCCCGATACTCCGGCCAGCTCCTGCAGAGCGAGTATCTCGGCTTCTCCCGCTTCGCGCACGATCGCGATCCGCCCGGCTTCGGCCAGCGAGAACGGCAGCACCTCGCGCCGATAGCCTCGCTGCACCGCCAGGCGCAGCAACGCAGACTGGATGCTCCAGTCTTCGGGAAGGTCGCGCGCCTCGACCAGATCGCGTGCACGAACACAGGCGAGCCCCGCCCAGACATGGTTGATATCGATCCGCTCGAACCGCTCGATCAGCACGCGCGCGCCGTCACCGGGGGCGAAGCTGGCGACGAAGGGTCCAGTCTCGCGGGCGAGCCTGTCCATGTCGGCGGGAGCGACATACAGACCATCCGCGATCACCAGCAGTTCGTCCTCGCTGGCAAGCCGCACGCTGATATCGGCAACCGATCGTACCAGGTGAAACGCCAGTCCTCGCTGAGCGGCATAGCCCTCGATCTCGCGGATGCGATCGTCGACCGTGCCGACGAGGCACAGGATTTCGCCAGCGCCCGCCTGGACCGCCAGATCGATATGCAGCATCGCCAGCCGACCGTGCGCGAGCGGCAGCGCACCGCGCAGCGCGGTGCTGCCGGGCACGGTTTCGATCAGCGATATCAGTGCGGTACGCACGTCATGGAGCTCCAGATGAACGGGAGCGGCCCTCTTATCGGTTGGGCACGGGGATGCCAACCAGCTGCGGCGCAGCCGAAGGTGCAATGCGCAAGTTTACAGGTCGGAGGCCGGGATCTCGCCGAAGTCGCGCATCGCGGCGGCCAGTTCGCGCAAGACCACGGGATCGCCCGGCGCACCCTCGAGCGCCTGGTCGGCCAGATCGACAATGCCCTGCACACCGAAACTGGCGGCCAGGCTCTTGAGCCGCAGCGCCGCGAAATGCCAGTTGGCATCGCACCGCGCCCGGCCCAGAAGGTCGATCTGCCGTGCGGCGCTCTCGATAAAGGCACCGCGCAGCTCAGCGACCAGATCGGGATCGCTGCCGACAGCGGCGGCCAGCGCCGCGTTCAAAGCTCCGGATTCATATGCCATGGAGCATCGGAATAGACCAACCGCCTTAACTTTCAGTTTCTGGCCGGGCAAAATCTGTTAAGCATGTCGGCATGGGTGAGGGGAAGAAGATCATCGACCTGCGGCATGGCCGCAGCGAAGAAAATCCTGCGGCGCAGGAGCCGGTTCCGGACATGGCGGCACCGACCAATATGGCGCGTGCGGGAGCCGAAGAGCCGCGCGATTCGCACGCGCCCTGGGCGAGCGACGAGGAAGTGCCTGTGGCCGCGCCGGTGATCGGACGGTGGGGCTGGGCCGCGCTGGCGCTGGGCGTTGCCTGGACGGCGGCATTCGTCTGGGCGTCGTTGCCGATGTGGCTCGCGATGATGACCCCCGAACTGGCGATGCAGGCGATCGCACAATGGGCAATGCCGGTAGCACTGATCGCCGCGCTCTATCTGGTCATGCAGCGCAACAGCCACAGCGAAGCGCGCCGTTTCGCGCAGCTTGCCGGGTCGTTGCGGGCGGAGAGCAGCCTGCTGGAAACCCGGCTGGCGCACGTCAATGCCGAGCTGTCGCTGGCGCGCGAGTTCCTTGCCAATCAGAGCCTCGAGCTCGAATCGCTCGGGCGGGTTTCGAGCGACCGGCTGCGCAGCTTTGCCGAGGAACTGCGCGCGACCATCCAGGCCAGCGACACCGGGATGCGCGCGATCGGCGAGGTCAGCGCGGCCGCGCAGGGCAATATGGAAAAGCTGCGCAACCATCTGCCGGTAATTGCCAATTCGGCCAAGGATGTGACCAATCAGATCGGCAATGCCGGGCGCACGGCGCAAGGCCAGGTCGAAAGCATGATCGCCGCGTTCCAGAAGCTGAACGAATTCGGCCAGGCGGCCAGCGCCCAGATCGGCACTCTGGTGCAGCAATCGGATGCCGCGACGGCCCGGCTTGCTCAGTCGGTCGAAACCAGCGGTGCCGCGCTCACCGGCCATGTCGCCGAGGCAAGCGAGCAGATGGACCGCGCGATCGAAACGGTCGCCAGCCGCCTGGCCAACACGCGCAGCAATCTCGATCGGACGGCAGAGACCCAGGCCGAACAGCTGCACGCACATGTCACCGAGCTCGAACGTTCGCTCGCAACCCTGGCCGAAGCGATGACGGAGCGCGCCGCGCGCAGTCGCCAGGACATGCGTGCCGCTGCCGGGGATCTGGAGCTGACGCTGGGCACGCTGGCAACGTCTGCTGGCGAGAGCGAAGCCACGATCCGCCATATCATTGCCGCCGCCGATGCGCAGATCGGCAATGCCGAGCGCCGCCTGCAGGCGATGGACGAACATAGCAGCGAGGCGCTCGCCCGTCTGGCCTTTGCCCTCTCGGCGCTCGATGCCAATGTTGAGAGCCTGTCCGAGAAACTGGCTGCAGGCAGCGGACATGCCGAGATTTTCGATAGCAAGTCGCAGCGCGTTCGCACGCTGCTCGAGTCGATCGAGCGGCAGGCGGAAGTGACGATTCCCGCTGCCCTGGATGAACTCGATCACAAGACCGGCACGAGCGAACAGGGCGTAACTAGCCTGCGCGCGCATGTTTCGCAGGTCGATGACGAGATGATCCGGCTGGGCTCGATCCTCGGCAATTTCGAGCAGCGCATAGCTGAACAATCGGCCGAGATCGCCAGACTGTCCGGAAGCAGCGAGGCTGGCTGGCGCGAGCGGGCCGACGATATCGGCGCGCTGATTGCGGCCATGCGCGCCGCGCGCGACGATATCGACCAGATCAACGAAACTTCGGCGATCAAGCTGGTCGAAACGATGCGCGATGTTCATCGCGAAGCGCAGGCGGCTGCCGACGAGGCGCGCAGGGCCATGGACCGCGCAATTGCAGGCGCGACCGACAAGCTGGGTCAGGACAGTGCCGCAGCGCTCGAAAAGGTGCTGCGCGGCAAGGCGGAAGAGCTGGTCGGCAAGCTGGAGAGCGCGATCAACCGTGCGGTCGGCGCTACCAGCGATGCCAGCCTGCATCTCAGGGACCAGCTGGCACGGGTCGACGATCTTGCCACGCATCTCGAGCGCCGCGTTGCCGATGCGCGCGAACTGGCCGAAGAGCGCACCGACAATGATTTTGCGCGGCGGCTGGCGCTGCTCACCGAATCGCTCAATTCCACCGCGATCGATGTCGACAAGATCCTCTCTGCCGAGGTCAGCGATACGGCCTGGTCGGCCTATCTGCGCGGCGATCGCGGCGTGTTCACGCGGCGTGCCGTCCGACTGATCGACAATGGCGAGGCGAAGGATATCGCGTCCGCCTATGAGAACGACCCCGAATTTTTCGAGCTGGTGAACCGCTATATCCACGATTTCGAGAGCATGCTGCGCACCGTGCTGTCCACCCGCGACGGCGGCGTGATGGGGGTCACGCTGCTGTCGTCGGAAACGGGCAAGCTTTACGTCGCGCTGGCCCAGGCGATCGAGCGACTGCGCAACTGACCACGCCGGTCAGTTGCGCTTCGTCGCGCTGACCTCCTGCACCGGCGGCGCATTTTCCCAGCCGCCACCCAGGGCTCGGAACAGCGAGACCTCGGCCTCTGCGCGCGCCGCGGCGGCCGACCCGCTGGAAGCGCGCGCCGCCAGAAGATTGCGTTCCACCTCCAGCAGTTGCAGCGCATTGTCGCGACCCGCTCTGAACCGGATTCGCGTTATCCGCGCGACCTCCTCGGCGGCCTTGGCCGCATCGCGCAGGCTGGCTTCCTGCTCGATGGCGGCCTTGAGCCGCGCGAGCGCCTGTTCGGTCTCCTGCAGTGCGGTGAGCACCGCACCATCAAAGGCCGCCAATCGGGCATCGGCCTGCGCCGAGGCCGCATTGACCCGCGCGCGTGCCGCGCCATCGATCGGCAGCGACCATGAGATCAACGGGCCCAGGCTGAAGCCGATATTGTTCGATTCGCCCAGCGCGCTCGGGCTGGTTCCGCCAATGGTCAGCGAGCCAGCCAGCCGGATCGAGGGATAGAGCGCGGCGGTCGCCACGCCGACCCTCGCCGTATCTGCCGCGAGCCTGGCTTCGGCCGCGCGGACGTCGGGACGCCGCGCGAGCAGGGCAGCGCCGTCGCCGATCGGGATCGCGTTGTCGAGCCGTGGCGGCGTGGTGCAGGCCGCTGCGGCGGCATCAATACTGGCCGGCGTATCGCCGGTCAGCGTGGCGAGCGCATAAAGCGCTGCCCGCTGTTCCGCCTCGAACTGCGGTACCTGGGCCTGGGCCTGGGCGACGAGCAGTTCGGCATTGGCAACATCGCGCCGCTGTCCGCGGCCTGCGGCGAACAGCCGCTGGTTGAGATCGAGCGTCCTTTGCT
Organism: Blastomonas sp. 34TW; assembly: GCF_059803595.1. Taxonomy (NCBI): domain Bacteria; kingdom Pseudomonadati; phylum Pseudomonadota; class Alphaproteobacteria; order Sphingomonadales; family Blastomonadaceae; genus Blastomonas; species Blastomonas sp. 34TW. Next base: position 35,183 of record NZ_JAPFGW010000004.1, on the reverse strand, counting down.
GCGTGGCGAGCGATTCACGGGCGATGTCAGCCTGCAAGCGACTCGAGCAGGCCAGGGCATAGTTGCGCGCGACCTCCGCTGCCACGCTGACCCGCGCCGCATCGAGATCGGCCGCCGCGGCCAGTGCATCGCCGCGCGTCGCCTCGACCGAGCGACGGACGCCGCCGAACAGGTCGATCTCATAGGATGCATCGCTGCCGAGCTGATAGAAATCGAAGGTCAGCGGCTCGGGCGGGGCAAAGCCCACTCCGGCATTCTGCCCGGTACCGACCTGGTTGGTATTGGCCGAGGCGCTGGTACTCAGGCTGGGGAACAGCCGTCCGCGGGCCTCGCGGATCAGCGCGCGCGCACGGCGCAGATTGGCGCTGGCCTCGCGCACATCGGTATTGCGCTCGAGCGCCTTGCTGACCAGCGCATCGAGCGCCGGGTCCTGATACAGCCTCCACCAGCCTTCGGGCAGCGGCGTGGCGGCAAAGCGCGGATCACCGCCTTCGGCAAAGCCCTGTGCAGCGCTGGCAGGCGTGGTCGGTCGCTCGAAATCGGGGCCGACGGTGCACGCAGCGAGCGTGGCGCTGAGGGCTGCGGCGGCGAGCAGACGGAATTTCAAGGTCATGGCTGGTTGCCCTCCAGAACGGGCTGGCTTGGGGCGGGCGGGGGCGGATCATCCTTGCGGCGGCGGCGCGACCACGCCTTGATCCGCTCCTCGAGCGTCCGCACCATCACATAGAAGGCGGGGGTGAACAGCAGGCCGAAGATCGTCACGCCGATCATGCCGAAGAACACCGCGATGCCTAGCGCCTGGCGCATTTCCGCCCCCGGCCCCGACGAGATCACCAGCGGCAGCACACCCAGAATGAACGCGAGCGACGTCATCAGGATCGGGCGGAGGCGCTGGGCGGCGGCATGGCGCGCTGCCTCCAGCACCGACTGGCCATGATCCTCATTATGCTTGGCGAACTCGACGATCAGGATCGCGTTCTTTGCCGCCAGACCGATCAGCACGACCAGCCCGATCTGCGTCAGGATATTGTTGTCGCGCCCCATCAGGTTCACGCCGAGGATCGCGGCGAGCAGGCACATCGGCACGATCAGGATCACCGCCAGCGGCAGCACCAGGCTTTCATATTGCGCGGCGAGCAGCAGGAAGACGAAGATCACGCCCAACGCGAAGACAAGGGTCCCGGTACTTCCGGCGGCGCGCTGCTGATAGGCGATTTCGGTCCATTCATAGTCGAAGCCCTGCGGCAGCACGCGCTGCGCCAGCTTCTCCATCGCATCGAGCGATTGGCCGCTCGAATAGCCGGGCAAGGTGTCGCCCTGCAGCTCCGCCGCGCGGTACAGATTGTAGCGCACCACGCGATAGGCCCCCGAATCGTTACGCAGGCTCATCACCGCATCGAGTGGCACCATCTGCCCCGTGGACGAGCGCGTGCGCAGCCGTCCGATATCCGAGACATCGTCGCGATAGGGGGAATCGGCCTGCGCGGTCACCCGGAAGGTGCGGCCCAGGAAGTTGAAGTCGTTGATATAGCTCGAGCCGAGATAGGTGCCGAGCGTCGAGAAGATATTCTCCACCGGAACGCCCAGCTGTTCGGCGCGCGCGCGGTCGATATCCGCGAAGAGCCGCGGCGTGCGGGTATTGAACGTGGTGAACGCGCCGGCAATGCCCTCGGTCTGGTTGGCCCCGCCCATCATGGCGAAGGCCGCCCCTTCCAGAGCCTGCAAGCCAGCACTGCCGCGGTCCTCGATGATCATCTTGAAGCCGCCGCCGGTACCCAGCCCGGAGACCGGGGGCGGGGCGATCACCAGGATGTTGCCCGCGGTGATCTGCGCCATCGCACCGAACAGCTCGCCTGCGACCTCGGTCGCGCCGATGCGCGTGCCCGCCGGCTTCAGCGTGATGAAGATCGCGCCGGCATTGGGCGCATTGGTGAAGGTCGCGCCGTCAAAGCCGGCAAAGGCAATGGTGCTGACGACATTGGGGTTCTTGAGCGCGAGCGCCTGCGCTTCCTCGAGCGTCGCGGTGGTGCGCTGGAGCGAGGCGCCAGGCGGCATCTGCACCACGCCGATCAGATAGCCCTGATCCTGCGCCGGAATGAAGCCCGCAGGGGTGGCGGCAAAGCGCCATCCCGCCACCGCGATCAGCGCAAGATAGGCCAGCCCCATGAACATCAGGCTGCGGATCGTGCGCGCGGTAAGGCGGCCATAGCGCTCTGACAGCTTGGCAAAGCCGCGGTTGAAGCCGCGTGCAAAGCGCGCGCCCCATCCGCGCCATCTGGCGGGAATGTCCTTGTCCTCGTGGCTGCGCGGACGCAGCAGCAGCGCGGCCAGCGCCGGCGACAGCGTCAGCGACACGAATGCCGAGAAAGCCGTCGCACCCGCGATGGTGACCGCAAACTGCTGATAGAAGGCGCCCGAAATGCCCGGGATGAAGGCGGTCGGAATGAACACGCCGCACAGCACCAAGGCAATCGCGATCAGCGCGCCCGAAACCTCGTCCATCGTCTTGTGCGCCGCATCGAGCGGGCTCAGCCCCTCTTCCTCCATCAGGCGCTCGACATTTTCGACCACCACGATCGCGTCGTCGACGACGATGCCGATCGCCAGCACCATGCCGAACAGCGAAAGCGAGTTCAGCGAGAAGCCCAAGGCCGCCAGCACCGCGATCGCACCCGCGAGCGCAATCGGGATGGCGATGATCGGGATGATCGCCGCGCGCCAGCTCTGCAGGAACAGCAGAACGACGATGGCGACGAGGATGATCGCCTCGACCAGCGTGTCCTGCACCGCTGCGATCGACGCCTCGACATAGCTCGTCGGGTTATAGGGGATGCTGTACGCCATGCCCGGCGGGAAATTGCCTTCGGCGCGTTTGAGTTCATCCTCGACCGCCTTGGCGACGGTCAGGGCATTCGACCCGGGCAGCTGCGAGATGGCGAGCGCCACCGTCGGCTTGCCGCTGGCAAATGCGTTGACGCTGTAATCCTGCGCGCCCAGTTCGATCCGCGCGACATCGGCAAGCCGCGTGAGCGCCAGGCCGTCGCGCTTGATCACGATCTGGCCGAACTCCTCGGGCGTGCTCAGCCGTCCCTGGGTCTGCACGCCCAGCTGGAACGCGGTGCCGCCGCTGTTGAACGGCGGCTGGCCGATCGAGCCTGCCGATACCTGCGCGTTCTGCGCGCGGATCTTGCCGACGATCTCGTCCACGGTAAGGTTGCGGCTGGCCGCAAGCTCGGGATCGATCCACACGCGCATGTTGTAATCGCGCCCGCCAAACAGCCTGGCCGAGCCGACGCCCTCGATGCGCGAGATGCGGTCGATGATCTGCAGCGTCGCATAATTGCTGATATAGGGCTGGCTCAGCGAGCCATCGGGCGAGTAGAAATTCGCGACCATCAGCAGGTCGGGCGAGTTCTTGCGTACGGTGACGCCGATCTGGCGCACCTCCTGCGGCAGGCGCGGTTCGGCGCTGCTGACGCGGTTCTGCACCAGCACCTGCGCCTGGTCGACATCGGTGCCCTGGGCAAAGGTGACGGTGATCGCCAGGTTGCCATCACCGGTCGAGGACGAGGACATGTACAGCATGTCCTCGACGCCGTTGATCGACTCCTCGAGCGGCGCGGCGACGACATCGGCAATGGTTTCGGCGCTGGCGCCCGGGAAGCTCGCGCTCACCACCACCGTGGGCGGCGCGATCTCGGGATATTGCGATACCGGCAGCGTCGGATAGGCGACCACACCGAAAATGACGATCAGGATCGACAGGACCGCCGCGAAGATCGGGCGGTCGATGCAGAAATGGGCGATGCGCATGGCTTAGCTCGCCGTTGCCTGGGCGGGGGCGGGGGTGGAAATGGGCTGCGCGATCGGTGCGTCATCCCTGGCGCGTGCCTTGATCTGGCCCTTGCGCGGGGTCACCACCATGCCTGGCTGCATCCGGGTGAGGCCGTCGATGACGATCCGCTCGGTCGGCGCGATGCCTTCGCGGATCACGCGCAACCCTTCCACCATGGGTCCGGTCTGGACCGGGCGCGGAGCGACCTTGTTGTCCTTGCCCAGAACGAAGACCAGCTTGCGCGTCTGATCGGTGATGATCGCCTCGTCGGGCACCAGCAACGCCTTGTACGTGCCCGAGCCCAGCAATCGCGCGCGCCCGAACATGCCCGGGACCAGGAAACCGTTGGGATTGTCCACCATCGCATAGGCGGTGATCGTGCCGGTATCGGGGCTGATGCCGTTGTTGAGGAACGCCATGCGACCGCGCCAGCGGAAGCTGGGCTCGTCGGCGAGCTGGATTTCGACCGGATTGGGCGCATAGCGCGAACTGCGCCGCTCGCCGCCTGCATCCTGGCGGATATATTTGAGGTAGAAGGCCTCGGCACCATCGAAGCTGAACCGGATCGGGTTGATGCGGACGATGCGCGTCAGCTCGGTCTGCCCGGCAGTGACGAAATCGCCGACATCGACCATCCGGTTCGAGGTGCGGCCCGAGATGGGAGCACGCACTTCGGTAAAGGAAAGATCGAGCTGGGCCTGCTGTCGCCGCGCCTGTGCAGCGGCCAATGATGCCTGAGCGCTGCGCAGATTGGCGGCGAGCGTATCGGCTTCTTCCCTGCTGATGGCATCGAAGCCGACAAGCTCGCGACCCCGCGTGGCCTGCGCCCGAGCATTGGCGAGAGCGGCACGCGCGCTGGCGACGCTCGCTTCAGCCTCGGCCAGCGCAGCGCGGAAGGGTCGTTGATCGATCACGAAGAGCAACTGTCCCTTGCCGACATCGCCGCCATCGCGAAATGCGACGCGCGAGATCGGCCCGGAGACCCGAGCGACCAGCTGGACATCCTCATCCGCCGTGAAGCGACCGATATATTCGTCCCAATCGACGACCTCGCGCTGCAACGGCACGGCGACGGTCGCGGCGGGCGGCGGGGGCGGCGTGGGTGGCTCGGACGAACAAGCGCTGACGAGCAGCGCGAAGGCTGCCGCGAAGAGCGCGCATCTGGGGGGGACGCGCATCAGTGACTCCGGATTTTGATATTGCACCGCAACATCGTGGCGGAAACGTAACGGAAGGTCCAGAGAAAAAAGTTGCAATTAACAACTAATCTATGTTTGTTTTTTGCAACTCATCTGGCGCAACCCGCAAATGCGAGGATTGTTCCACAATCGTGGTCAGGTTGTAGCGGACCAGGCCGAGCGCGCTCCCTTGCAAGGTTGTAGTGCGGTGTCGCGCACCCTATCTGACGCGGAAGTTCACGATGAAGGGGGAATGCCTGATGTTGTACCATGATGCCGAGGATGACGGCGATCTGACGGAAAAGGGCAAGATACCCGTTCCCCAGGACGTTCAGCAGGCCATAGTCACATTGCTGCGCTGGACCGGCGACGATCCCGAGCGCGAAGGCTTGCGCGATACGCCGCTGCGCGTCGCACGGGCGTGGAAGGAATATTGCTCGGGCTATGGCGACGATCCGAGCGTGCATCTCAGCCGCACGTTCGAGGAGGTCGGTGGTTATGACGAGCTGGTGCTGCTCAAGGACATTCCGTTCCAGTCGCACTGCGAGCACCATATGGCGCCGATTATCGGCAAGGCCTCGATCGCCTATATGCCCAGGGATCGCGTGGTGGGCATTTCCAAGCTGGCGCGCGTGCTGCACGGCTATGCCAGGCGGCTGCAGGTACAGGAGCGTCTGACCGCAGAAGTCGCCGCCTGCATCTGGGAGCATCTGCAGCCGCATGGCGTGGCGGTGGTGATCGAGGCGAGCCACAGCTGCATGACCGCGCGCGGCGTCCGCACCCCGGGTGTCGGCATGATCACCAGTCGCCTTCTCGGCTGCTTCCTGGATGACCATCGCTCGCGCAAGGAAGTGATGGGCCTGATGGGCTATTGAGGCCCGAATAGCCCTCTCCCTGCCAGGGGAGAGGGCATTCAGCAAAGTTCAAAGCTGCTCGAGCATGTAATCCGCGCTGCTGACCTTGAAGTCGCCCGGCTCTTCGACGAACAGCTTGTCGACCACGCCGTCCTTGACGACCATGGCGAACCGCTGGCCGCGCTTGCCCATGCCGAAGCCGGTGCCGTCCATGGTGAGGCCCAGAGCCTCGACGAAATCGCCATTGCCATCCGCGAGCATCGCGATCGAATCGGCATTGGCTGACTTGCCCCAGGCGCCCATCACGAACGCATCGTTCACGGCGGTACAGGCGATCTCGTCGACCCCCTTGGCCTTGAGCGCATCGGCCTTTTCGACAAAGCCGGGAAGGTGACGGGCCGAACAGGTCGGCGTGAACGCACCGGGGACCGAGAACAGCGCGACGGTCTTGCCCGCGAAGAAATCCTTCGCCTCGACCTGCTGCGGCCCTTCGGCGGTCGCGCGGACGAACTTGGTGTTGGGGATGGTGTCGCCGACGTTGATCATGGCATTCGTCTCCTGCTGGATATTGGAACCGGGCTGCATGTTGTCCCGTAGCCAGCGCATTGCAAGAGCCCATCGCCGAGCCTGCCCCAATTCCCGATTGTTGGTCTTGGTCTAGGCATATAAAGGAATCTTTATATTTGCCTGTCAGGCCGAGTCTGGCTATGGGAGCCGGAGTTTCCGATCGCCCCCTTGGCCATTCGGACAGACATTCAGGAGATATTGCGTGGCCAGTGCCCCGACCCTCGACCGCAACGATTATGTCGTTGCCGACCTTTCGCTCGCCGATTTCGGCCGCAAGGAAATCGCGATCGCCGAAACTGAAATGCCCGGCCTGATGGCGATCCGCGAAGAATATCGCGCCGCCCAGCCGCTCAAGGGTGCCAAGATCACCGGATCGCTGCACATGACCATCCAGACCGCCGTGCTCATCGAGACGCTGGTCGCGCTGGGTGCCGAAGTCCGCTGGGCAACCTGCAACATCTATTCGACCCAGGATCACGCCGCTGCCGCGATCGCCGCGCAGGGCATCCCCGTGTTCGCCATCAAGGGCGAGACGCTGGAAGAATATTGGGAATATGTCGATCGCATCTTCGACTGGGGCGCCGAGCAAGGCACCACCTGCAACATGATCCTCGACGATGGCGGCGACGCCACCATGTACGCGCTGTGGGGCGCGCGCGTGGAAGCGGGTGAAGAGCTGTTTACCCCGACCAACGAGGAAGAAGAGTGCTTCGTCAAGGTGCTGAAGCGCCGCCTGGCCCAGACCCCGGGCTATCTCACCAAGACCGTCCAGAACATCAAGGGCGTGTCGGAAGAAACCACCACCGGCGTGCACCGCCTGTATGACCTCGCCAAGAAGGGCAAGCTGCCGTTCCCCGCGATCAACGTCAACGACAGCGTCACCAAGTCGAAGTTCGACAACAAGTACGGCTGCAAGGAATCGCTGGTCGACGGCATCCGTCGCGGCACCGACGTGATGATGGCCGGCAAGGTCGCTGTCGTGTGCGGCTATGGCGATGTGGGCAAGGGTTCGGCGGCGTCGCTGCAGGGTGCGGGCGCCCGCGTGATCGTTACCGAAATCGATCCCATCTGCGCGCTGCAGGCGGCGATGGACGGCTTTGCCGTGCAGACGCTGGAAGACGTCGTGTCGACCGCCGACATCTTCGTCACCACCACCGGCAACAAGGACGTCATCACGCTCGATCACATGCGCGCGATGAAGGACATGGCGATCGTCGGCAACATTGGTCACTTCGACAACGAGATCCAGGTTGGTGCGCTCGAGAACATGAAGTGGACCGAGATCAAGCCGCAAGTCGATATGGTCGAATTCCCCGATGGCAAGCGCATCATCATGCTGTCCAAGGGCCGTCTGCTCAACCTCGGCAACGCCACCGGCCATCCCAGCTTCGTGATGTCGGCCAGCTTCACCAACCAGGTGCTGGCACAGATCGAACTGTTCAGCGGCGCCAACAAGTACGAGAACCAGGTCTATGTGCTGCCCAAGCACCTCGACGAGAAGGTCGCCCGTCTGCACCTCGCCAAGCTGGGCGTGAAGCTGACCGAACTGACCAAGGAACAGGCAGCCTATATCGACGTGCCGCTGACCGGTCCGTTCAAGAAGGACGAATATCGCTACTGATCCGCTGCGTTCCGGATCTGCCGGAACGAGGACAGATCAAGGGCCCGCTCCGCACCACGCGGGGCGGGCCTTTTGCATGGGCGACAATCGCCCTCGGGCCGATTTCCGTTAACGCGCAAGCCCCCGCGCGCTATAGGCCAGCGAGAATCGCCCCCTTGCTGAGGAGCCAGCCCATGAAATTCTTCGTCGACACCGCAGACACCGCCGAAATCGCCGATCTCGCCGCGACCGGCCTGCTCGATGGCGTCACCACCAACCCGTCGCTGATCGCCAAGTCGGGCCGTGATTTTCTCGAAGTGACGAAGGAAATCTGCGCGCTGGTCGAAGGCCCGGTTTCGGCAGAGGTGGTCGCGCTCGACCATGAGACGATGATGAAAGAGGCCGAGATCCTGCGCAAGATCGCCGACAATGTCGCGATCAAAGTGCCGCTGACGCTCGACGGCCTCAAGACCTGCAAGAAGCTGACCGACGACGGCACGATGGTCAACGTGACCTTGTGCTTCTCGGCCAACCAGGCGCTGCTCGCGGCCAAGGCGGGCGCGACCTTCATCTCGCCGTTCGTCGGCCGTCATGACGACAACGGCTTCGACGGCATGGCGCTGATCGAGGACATCCGCCTGATTTACGACAATTACGCCTTCGACACCGAAATCCTGGTCGCCTCGATCCGCCACCCGATCCACGTCCTCGAATCCGCCCGCATCGGCGCGGACGTCGCCACTATGCCGCCGAGCGTGATCCGCGGCCTGTTCAAGCATGTGCTCACCGACAAGGGCATCGAAGGCTTCATGGCCGACTGGGCGAAGACGGGGCAGTCGATCGGGTAATGGTCGCTTTCGGCAGGGCCACTGATTGTTGAATCTTTGCTCTTGGTGTATGGATGATGCCATGACCAAGCGCTCCAACGCATTGCCGGAAGAAGCCGTACGCTGGAATCTGTCGGTTTCGAGCGACACAGATAGCGCTCTGCGCAAATGGCTGGCTGGTAAGGGTGCGAAGCGCGGAGACCTGTCACGCTTTGTCGAAGATGCGGTGAACCGTCAGGTTTTGCGAGAAATGATCAACGACATCCATGCACGCAACGCTCATCTGCGCGCAGCCGATGTCGAGCAGGTGATTGAAAACGAGATGCGGGACGTCCGTGCGAATTTTTGGCCGGATCAGCGCAGCTAGGGCATGCGCGTGGTGCTGGACACGAACGTCCTGCTCAGCGGCGTCATTTCACCCAATGGCATTCCAGCGATATTGATCCAAGCATGGATTGATAATCGATACACACTGGTCAGTCATGCACTTCAGTTTGCCGAGTTCCGCGAGGTAAGCAGACGCGAAAAGATCAAAGCACTGGTCAAACCCCATGAGGCAGGACGCTTGCTTAACCGCATAACCTCGCTTGCCGAAATTCCCGTCCGGCTTCCCCCGGTTCAACGCTCCCGCGACGCCCGGGACGATTTTCTTCTGGCTCTATGTGAGGCAGGGGCTGCCGATCGGCTGGTAACAGGGGACAAGGACGACTTACTTGTCCTGCGCCGCCACCAACGTACCACCATATTGGGAGCCGCCGAATTTGCGATGGAACTGGGGTTACGATAGCTAATCAATCTGCAAAGCTCTTCGGTGCAGGCGATGCTACCGTCAGCGTGCCCGCGCCCACCTGCTGCACTTCGAGCAGACGCTCCGCAACACCCGCACGGTTGAAGCGGAACGCGCCGTCCAGGCCGATAAAGCCGCCTTCGTCGCGCAGGCGGTCCATCGGGAAGGGGGTGCCGGGCTTCCAATCGCGGGCGATGCGGGTGGTGAGCAGCACGCTATCATAGCCCAGGGTCGAGAGGCGGAAGGGATCGGTGCCGAATTGCGCGCGGTATTTCGCGGCATATTGGCGGTAAAGGCCGTCCGAGACGCTGGCGAACCACGCGCCGCGCATCGCGGCCGACGAGGGCAGGGCGCGTTCGGTGTTCCACAATTCCGTACCCAGGATGCGCGCATCGGTCCCGCCATTGGCGCGGATCAGCGGTACGATGCGGATCGCGGCCGCGCCGCTATCGGCGATCAGGATCGCTTCATAGGCGGTGTCGCCCTGCATCTTCTTCAGCGCAGCGGTAATCGCGGCATTGCCCGCGCCATAGCTCTGCATCGACACGACCGTGCCGCCCGCAGCCTTGACCGAGGCGAGCATGGCGGACGAGGCGCGCTGGCCATAGGTGCCGGCGGGGACGAGCGCGGCAAAGCGGGTGATGCCCTGCGACCGGGCATGGCGCACCACGCGGTCGATCGACTGGGCGGGCACATAGCCCATGACGAAGACGTTGTTGCCAGCGATGCCGACATCGTTCGAATAGCTGATGATCGGCACGCGCGCGGCATTGGCGGCGGCGGCGATGGCGACGACGTCGTCGCCCAGCAGCGGGCCGAGGATCAGGCGGTTGCCATCGGCGATCGCGCGCTGCGCGGCGGCCTGCGCACCGAGCGCGGTGTCATAGCTGGTGATGCGGATGTTGCTGGCCTTGGTGTCCATCAGCGCGAGCGTCGTGGCATTGGCGATCGACTTGCCGACCGCGGCGTCCTTGCCCGACAGCGGCAGCAGCAGCGCGATACGGTGACGTGTTTCGTCGGTCGGCAGCACGCCGGTGATCTTGCCGTCATCGGGCTTGGTCACAGGCTTGTCCGGCTGCTGGCTGGGCGTCGGCGGCGGGGCGGTCTTGGGTACCATCGTCTGGCACGCCGCCAAAGCCATCGACCCCAGCACCAGCATGAGAATGGCCTGCCATTTGCGATAAAACTGTTTCACTGCTTGTCGCTCCCGCCCTGCCGGTCCATGAACATCCGCGTGATTCATGATCCCGAACCCGGCCTGTATATCGTTGCGACCCCAATCGGCAACCTTGGTGATCTCTCGGACCGCGCCCGGCGGGTGCTGGAACAGGCCGATCTGATCGCCTGCGAGGACAGCCGGGTCACGGGCGGGCTGCTCCATCATCTCGGCTTCAAGCGCCCTCTCATACGGTATGACGACCATGCCCGCGCATCGGATCGCGAGCGGCTGATTTCCGCGGCATTACAAGGGCCTGTCGCGCTGGTCAGCGATGCGGGCACGCCGCTGATCTCCGATCCTGGCTACAAGCTGGTGCGCGAGGCACGCGCGGCAGGGGTGGCGATCCATTCGGTGCCAGGGCCATCGGCGGTGATCGTCGCACTGACCCTGGCGGGACTGCCTACCGACAGATTTTACTTTCATGGCTTCCTGCCCAACAAGGCCGGCGCGCGCGATCGCGAGATTGCCGCACTGGCGGCGATCCCGGCGACCCTGGTCTTTTATGAAAGCGCCAAGCGGCTGGCGGCGTGCCTGGCGGCGCTGCAAGCCGGGCTCGGCAACCGCGAGGCGGCGGTGGTGCGCGAGATCAGCAAGAAATTCGAGGAAACCCGCACCGGTACGCTTGCCGAGCTGGCCGAAAGCTATGCCGATGCAGCGCCCAAGGGCGAGATCGTGATCGTCGTCGGCCCGCCACTGGAGGACGAAGGCGAGGCAGACGAGGATGAAGTCGAAGCCGCGCTGGCGCAAGCGCTCGCCACCATGCCCCCGGGCAAGGCCGCAGGCGAGGTCGCAAAGCGCTTCGGGCTCGATCGCAAGGCGCTCTATGCGCGGATCATGGCCGAGCGCGATGGCTGAAGCGCGGCGCAAGCAGGCCGAGGCGGCGGGACGGCGCGCCGAGACGCTCGCGGCCTGGTGGCTGCGGCTCAAGGGCTGGCGCATCCTGGCCCATCGCGTGCGCACCCCCTTTGGCGAGGTCGATCTGGTGGCGCGGCGCGGGCGCATCGTCGCCTTTGTCGAGGTCAAGCACCGCCAGAGCCTGCGCGAGCTCGACGAGGCGATCGATCATCACCGCCTGCGCCGCGTCGCTGCCGCCGCCGAGGCGCTGATGCCGCGCTTCGTGCGCGACGGCCAGGATGCACGCATCGACGTGATCCTGCTTGCGCCGGGGCGCTTGCCGCGCCATCTGACGCACGTCTGGCAGGGTGACTGACCGCCGCTGCCCCTCTTTCTGGTTCGAACAAAGGCTTTTCCCCCATGAAAATCGCGGTGCAGATGGACCCGATGCCCGGCATCAACATCAAGGGTGACAGCAGCTTCGCGCTGATGCTGGCGGCACAGGCGCGCGGCTACACGCTCTATCATTATGACGTCGCGACGCTCAGCTACGAGGCGGGCCAGATCACGTGCCACGCGCATCCGGTGACGGTGCGCAACGTTCCGGGCGATCATTACAGCTTCGGCGATCCGGTGCGGCTCGATCTCGGCGAGGATGTCGATGTCGTGCTGATGCGGCAGGATCCTCCCTTCGATGTCGGCTATATCACCGCGACGCACATTCTCGAGCGCCTGAAGGGCCGCACCCTCGTGGTCAACGACCCCGCATCGGTGCGCAATGCGCCCGAAAAGGTCTATGTGCTCGATTTCGAGCGCTTCATGCCGCCGACGCTGATCACCCGATCGCTCGACGAGGTGAAGCGCTTCCAGGCGAAGCACGGCGCGATCGTGGTCAAGCCGCTGCACGGCAATGGCGGCAAGGCGGTGTTCCTGATCGGCGAGGATGGCGCGAACCTTTCCGCCCTGGTCGAGCTGTTCGGCCAGATCTGGCGCGAGCCGTTCATGGTTCAGCCCTTCCTTCCCGAAGTCGCACAGGGCGACAAGCGCATCGTGCTGGTCGATGGCAAGGTCGCCGGCGCGATCAACCGCAAGCCGGGCGAGGGCGAATTCCGCTCCAACCTCGCGGTCGGCGGCTATGCCGAGGCGGCGGAGCTGACGACACGCGAGCAGGAGATCTGCGACGCCATGGGGCCCGAGCTTAAGGAACGCGGGCTGCTGTTCGTGGGTATCGATGTGATCGGGGGCCATTGGCTGACCGAGATCAACGTCACCTCGCCGACCGGCATCGTTGCGATCAGCGCGTTCAACAACAGCGATGTTGCGGGCATGATCTGGGACGCGATCGAGGCGCGGCTGGAGAACAAGGCATGAGCGATTTCGTCATCGATCTGGTCGCGCGCGGCGGATATTGGGGCGTCGCGTTCCTGATGGCGCTGGAAAACGTGTTTCCGCCGATCCCTTCCGAGGTGATCATGGGCCTGGCCGGCATCGAGGCGGGCAAGGGCAACATGAACTTGTGGCTGGTGATCTTCGCAGGCACCATCGGATCGGTCGCCGGCAATTATTTCTGGTATGCCATCGGCCGCGCGTTCGGGCTCAAGCGGCTGGATCATTTTGTCGCGCGCTGGGGCCGCTGGTTCACGCTCGATCGGTATGAGATTGATCGATTTACCACGCTGTTTCACCGCTATGGCGGCGCGACCATGTTCTTCGCGCGCATGATCCCGACGGTGCGCACGCTGATCTCGCTGCCCGCGGGGATTTTCGAGATGAGCCGCACCAAGTTCCTCGTCTGGACCTTCGCGGGTGCGGGCGTGTGGAACGTCGTGTTCGCAAGCATTGGCTATCAGCTGGGCGCACGGTTCGAGGAAATCGACAAATATACCGGCCCGGCGTCGACCGCAGTGATCGGTATCATCGTGCTGGTCTATGTGATCCGCGTGATCTTCTGGCGGCCGCATCCCGATCCCGTCCAGCAGGACTGAGCGCGATCAGGCACGCGGATGCGCGTTCTCGTACACGTCGAGCAGATGCGCGGCATCGACCTGGGTGTAGATCTGGGTCGATGAAAGGCTCGCGTGGCCGAGCAATTCCTGCAGCGAGCGCAGGTCCGCGCCGCCCGCGAGCAGATGCGTCGCAAAGCTGTGGCGCAGGGCGTGCGGCGTCGCATCCTCAGGCAGTCCGAGGAGGCGGCGCGCATTCATCATCGCGCGGCGGACCAAAGCCGGGGAAAGCGGCCCGCCGCGCGTACCCCGGAACAGCGGCTGGTCGCGCTCCAGCCCAAAGGGAACCAGCGCGGCATAATGCGCAATCGCCTCGCGAAGCTGCGGCAGCACCGGTACGACGCGCGGCTTGTTGCCCTTGCCGATGATGCGCAGCGTCTCGCCGACCGGCAAAATCTCGGCCTTCAGTCCCGTAGCCTCACTGATGCGCAAGCCCGCACCATAGAGCAGCAGCAGCACCGCCCAGTCGCGCGCCTGCACCCAGGCCGGAGCGTCGCGCGCCGCCATGCTGTCGCCCAGCGCCATGATGTCATCGGGCGCGATCGGGCGAGGGAGCGAACGCTTGAGCCTTGGCCCCTTGAGGCGGGGAGGTGCAACCTCACTACCAGCTTCGGACGCAGCAAAGGCGAGGAAGGCGCGGATCGCCGACAGTTCGCGTGCGGTGCTGCGGTTGCTCAGGCCATCGCCGCGTCTTGACGCCAGGAAGGCGCGCAGGTCCGCCGGAGTCGCGCTGGCAAGGCGGCGGTCGGTCGCAGCCTCACCCCAATGATCGCCCAGAAAATCGACCAGCCGCTCGGCGGTGGCGACATAGGCGCGCACGGTGTGCAGCGAACGGCGGCGATTGTCGGTAAGGTGCGACCGCCAGCGCTCGAGCAGGTGCGGGGGCGGGTTCGCGGTCATGCTGTCAGGCTATCAGAGCGCTTGCGGCGGCTCAATCGCAACCAGTTCAGCGAGCAGGGCATCGAGCAGCGGCATGCCTTGCTCGGTCACGGTCAGATGCGAGTCGGTCATGTGCACCAGGCCCAGCGCCGCCAGCTTTTCGGCAGCCGCCCGGTCGATCAGCGCAGCCTCTTCCACGCCCGATAGCGCGGCGATCCGGGCCAGATCGACACCTTCTGCCAGGCGCAGGCCCATCAGCAGCGCTTCCATCGCGCGCGTCTCCGCGTCCAGCGGGCGTTCGACCGACAGGCCATGGCCGTTGCGCGCAATCGCGCCGAGATAGTTTTCCGGCTTGCGGTGCCGCTCGGTCGCAAGGCTACCGCGCCGCCCGTGCGCGCCGGGACCGATCCCGGCATAATCGCCATAGCGCCAATAGGTGAGATTGTGGCGGCTCTGTTCGCCGGGGCGGGCGTGGTTGCTGATCTCATAGGCGAGCAGGCCGTGCGCGCTGGTCAGGCTGCGGGTCAGTTCGAACAAGTCGGCGCAATGGTCGTCATCGGCGGGAATGAGCTCGCCGCGCCGCACCAGCGTCTCGAAGCGCGTGCCGGGCTCAATGGTCAGCTGGTAGAGCGAGAGATGCCCGGTGCCGAAGCTGAGCGCGCGGCGCAGCTCGGCCTCCCATTGGCTGAGCGTCTGGCCGGGCCGGGCATAGATCAGGTCGAACGAGACGCGGCCGAAATGCTGCTGCGCGGTAGCGAGCGCGCGTACTCCCTCCTCGACGCCATGCGCACGTCCGAGAAAGCCGAGCGTCGCATCGTCGAGCGCCTGCAGGCCGAGCGACACGCGGTTGACCCCCGCGCGCGCGAGATCGACAAAGCGCGCGGCCTCGACCGAAGAGGGGTTGGCTTCGAGCGTGATCTCGATGTCCTGGCTGGCGGGCCAATGGCCGGTGGCCGCCTCGATCAGCGCCTCGACCAAGGCGGGCGGCATCAGCGACGGCGTGCCGCCACCGAAGAAGATCGAGCCGAGCCTGCGACCCGGCAGCAGCGCGGCTTCATGCGCGAGATCGGCGAGCAGGGCCGCCTGCCATTCAGCGATGTCGACGCTCTCGCGGACATGGCTGTTGAAATCGCAATAGGGGCATTTGGAGACGCAGAACGGCCAGTGGATATAGAGCGCCAGCGGCTCCGCCCGGTCATCCGCCACCGGAGACGCAGTCACGGGTTCAGCGCTCAAGACAGGCCTTGACCAGCTTGGCAAAGGCATCGGCGCGATGGCTGATCGCGTGCTTGTGCTCGGGGTCCAGTTCCGCGAAGGTCTGCTCGAACCCGTCGGCGACGAACACCGGATCGTAGCCGAAACCGAGCTTGCCGCGCGGTGGCCAGGTCAGCGATCCGCTGACACGGCCTTCGAACACTTCAGCATGACCATCAGGCCAGGCGAGCGCCAGGGTGCAGATGAAATAGGCGCTGCGATCGACATCGGGGCCGAGTTCGCACAGCCGCCCCTCGACCTTGCCCATGGCCATATACCAGTCGCGCCCCGGTGCGCCTTCGAACCATTGACGTTCCGCCCAGTCGGCGGTGTAGACGCCGGGCGCGCCGTCCAGCGCCGCGACGCACAGACCGCTGTCATCGGCGAGTGCGACGCAATTGGCCCCCTTGGCCGAGGCATGCGCCTTGAGCAGCGCGTTCTCGGCGAAGGTCGTACCGGTCTCTTCGGGCTCGGGCAGGCCGAGATCGCCCGCCGAGACGGGCTCGATGCCGAACGGTTCGAGCAGCGCGCGAATCTCGCGCACCTTGCCCTGGTTATGGCTGGCGATCACCAGCCTGCCGGGTTCGAGCCTGCGTGCCGCCATGACGTCAACCGACCGCCTTGCCCTGCGCTTCGAAAATCTGCGCGCAGCCCATGCGGGCGAGGCGCAGCAGGCGCAACAGCGCTTCCTCATCATAGGGCGCGCCCTCGGCGGTCGCCTGCGCTTCGGCGATATTGCCGCCCTCGATCAGCACGAAATTGGCATCGGCATCGGCATTCGAATCCTCGATATAGTCGAGGTCGAGCACCGGCGTGCCCTGGTGGATGCCGCAGCTGATCGCAGCGACCTTGGCAGTGATCGGGTCTTCCTTGATCAGCCCCTGCGCCATCAGTCCGTTGACTGCGAGGCGCAGCGCCACCCACGCGCCCGAGATCGACGCGGTGCGCGTGCCACCATCGGCCTGGATGACGTCGCAATCGACCGTGATCTGACGCTCGCCGAGCTTCTTGAGATCGACGACCGCGCGCAAGGAACGCCCGATAAGCCGCTGGATTTCCTGCGTACGGCCCGACTGCTTGCCCTTGGCCGCCTCGCGCTGGCCGCGCGTGTGCGTCGCGCGCGGCAGCATCGAATATTCCGCCGTCACCCAGCCTTCGCCCTTGCCCTTGAGCCAGGGCGGAAGGCGCTCCTCGATGCTTGCAGTCACCAGCACGCGGGTATCGCCGAAACCGATCAGGCAGCTGCCTTCGGCATGCTTGGTAAAGCCGGTTTCGATGCTGATGGTCCGCATTTCGTCGGGGGCGCGGCCGGATGGGCGCATAAGTGATTCTCCAATAGGTCGGACCCGCTGTCCGTTCCGCGCCGATAGCGGGCGGTTGGCAGATTGGAAAGCGCCAAGCCTCTTGCCAGCCGGAAACAAAAATGGCAGGGGACGCGCCTTGCCAGCGACCATGGGCGATTAGCTCAGTTGGTAGAGCATCTCGTTTACACCGAGAGGGTCGGCAGTTCGAGCCTGTCATCGCCCACCATGGTCCCGCAATATGTTGCGCCAATGCAACGCGAATTTACAAAATCATCGCTAGCAGGTTTCGTTCAGCTACTGGTCAGGCTGTTCAGCACATGAACGTGCGCATGCCGAGCCATCTGATCCTGACAGTCATTATAGGCAGCACCCTGCCGCTGCTGCCTGTCTCGTTCGTCAACCTTGATCGCACCGCGCCCGCGCAAGAAGAATGCATCGGCAAGAAGCGCGTTGCGACCGCGCCGACCCGCGCCAAGCGAGAGGCACCGCGCAAGCGATGCCGGGTAATTGCTCCGATATTGATGTAATTGCTGACGCTCAGCCCTTGGCGGCGAGCGTCTCTTCCATAAGCGCCGATGCGCGGGTGCCGTTCCAGTCCATCCCGCCGATCATCCGCCAGACTTCCTTGCCTTGCGCATCATACAGCACCGTCGTCGGCATCACGCCGGTCTGATAGCTAAAGCCCAGATTGTTTTCCTGATCGGTATAGGGCTGCAGGTTCTTGAAGCCCTTTTCGGCAAAGAACGGCGCGATCTTGTCCAGATTCTGCATGTCCTGCGACACGGTCAGCACGACCAGCCGGTCCTTCTCGCGTGCCGCCAGGGCATCCAGTGTCGGCATCTCCACCACGCACGGGCCGCACCAGGTCGCCCAGAGATTGACTAGCACCGGCTTACCCTTGAACGCGGCGAGCGTGACCGTCTTGCCGTCGGGAGCCTTGAAGCTGACGTCGGGCGCGGCCTTGCCCCGCTGCGAGATATCGAGCGTGCCCGAGAGCGGCACATCGGCCCCGGCCTTTTCTGCGGTTTTTTCCGCGCCTGCGGGTTGCTCCCCGGCGGGCGATTGCCTATCGCAGCCGCCGATTGTCAGCGCGGCCAGGGCCAGCACCGGCCAGAGGCTGCGGCGCGAAAGATGGACGATAGGCATGGGAAACAACTCCAACAGCATGTGGGGCGGACGCTTCGCCGCCGGGCCATCCGACGTGATGCGGGCCATAAATGCTTCGATCCCGTTCGACAAGGCGCTGTGGCGGCAGGATATTGACGGGTCGCTGGCGCATGTCGCGATGCTGGGCGCGCAGGGCATCATTCCCGCCGAAGATGCCGAGGCGATCACGCAAGGCCTCAAGCAGATCGCGGAGGAATATGCCGCCAATGGTGTCGCCGAGGACTGGGCGCTCGAAGACATTCACATGCATGTCGAAGCGCGGCTGTCCGAGCTGATCGGGCCCGCAGCCGGGCGGCTGCACACCGCGCGTTCGCGCAATGACCAGGTCGCGACCGATTTCCGCCTGTGGGTGCGCGATGCCTGCGATGCCGCCGATGCCGCGCTGAAAGCCCTGCAGACCGCTCTGGTCGACCGCGCCGAACAGCATTGCGACGCGATCATGCCGGGCTTCACCCATTTGCAGATCGCCCAGCCGGTGACCCTGGGCCACCATCTGCTCGCCTATTACGAGATGTTCGCGCGCGACCGCGACCGCTTCGCCAGTGCCCGCGCGCGGATGAACCAGTGTCCGCTGGGTTCGGCGGCGCTCGCCGGGACCGGTTTTCCGATCGACCGCGACGCCACCGCCACGGCGCTTGGCTTTGCGAGGCCTACCGCCAATTCGCTCGATGCGGTGTCCGATCGCGATTTCGCGCTCGATTATCTGAATGCCGCCGCGCAATGCGCGCTGCACCTGTCGCGCCTGGCCGAGGAGTTCATCATCTGGGCGAGCCAGCCTTATGGCTTCGTCAAGCTGCCCGACAGCTTCTCGACCGGATCGTCGATCATGCCGCAGAAGCGCAACCCCGATGCGGCCGAGCTGGTGCGCGGCCATGCCGGGCGGATCATCGGCTGCCAGACTGCGCTGATGGTGACGATGAAGGGCCTGCCGCTCGCCTATTCCAAGGACATGCAGGACGACAAGCCACCGGTGTTCGAATGCGAGGGCCTGCTGATGCTCAGCCTCGCCGCGATGACCGGCATGGTTGCCGAGACCGGCTTCGATACCGCCGCAATGCGCAAGGCGACCGAGCGCGGCTTTGCCACCGCGACCGACCTTGCCGACTGGCTGGTGCGCCAGGCCGGCATCCCGTTCCGCGAGGCGCATCACATTACGGGTGCGGTGGTCAAGCTGGCCGAGGGCAAGGGTGTCGCGCTCGATGCGCTGGCGCTGGACGAACTCCAGGCGATCGACCCGCGCATTACGGAGGCCGTATACCCCGCGCTGTCGGTCGATGCCTCGGTCGCAAGCCGCAACAGCTATGGCGGCACTGCGCCCGATCAGGTAAGGCATCAGGTGGCCCGCGCCCGTGCCGCGCTGGCGGGAGAAGCATGATGCCGCGTAGCTCGATTCTGATTACCGGTACCGCCATTGCCGCCTTGGTCGCGCTCCCCAGCTGCGGCAGTCGGCAAAAGCTGACCGCAGTCGAGGGCACGAAACCCGTGCCCCCCGCCTATGGCGCGGTCGGTGCCGCCGGACCCAACGAGTTGCTCGAGGCGAGCACCCAGGCGCGGCCCGAGCGCAATGTCGAACTGCGCCGCAAGTCCGAAGCGCGGGTCGACGATCCGTTCGATCTTCCCCCCGAATAAATAGGACCGCCTCCCTCATGGATCATTTCGCACTGGTAGACGGCGAGCTGTTTGCCGAACGCGTTCCGCTCGCGCGCATTGCCGAGGAAGTCGGTACCCCGGTCTATGTCTATTCGCGCGCCACGCTCGAGCGCCATGCCGACGTGTTCCGCGAAGGCCTGGCAGGAGTGCCGCGCAAGCATCTGGCGTTCGCGGTAAAATCCAATCCCAACCTTGCGGTGCTCAAGGTGCTCGCAGGGCGCGGCTATGGGGCGGACGTCGTTTCTGCAGGCGAGCTCGACCGCGCGCTGGCCGCTGGCATCGCTGCGCATGACATCGTGTTCTCGGGCGTCGGCAAGACCGAGACCGAGATGCGCCATGCGTTGGCCGAGGGTATCGGCCAGTTCAACATCGAATCCGAAGAGGAAGGCCGCATGCTGGCGGCAGTCGCCGCCGCGATGGGGCTGACCGCGCAAGCGACGCTGCGCATCAATCCCGATGTCGATGCCGGCACGCATGCCAAGATCTCGACCGGCAAGGCAGATAACAAGTTCGGCGTCGGCCTGCATGTCGGGCCCGGTATCTACCAGCGGCTGTCGCAGCTCCCCGGCATCGCGCTGCGCGGCGTGGCGGTGCATATCGGCAGCCAGTTGCTCAGCCTCGATCCGCTCGAAGCCGCGTTCGGCAAGATCGGCGAGCTGGTTGCGCAACTGCGGAGCCAGGGGCATACGATCACCCATGTCGATCTGGGCGGGGGCCTGGGCGTGCCTTATCAAGCCGCGACCGAACCGCCATCGCCCGCCGATTATGGCGCGCTCGTTGCCCGTGTGACGCGCGACTGGGATGCGGTTATCCAGTTCGAACCGGGCCGGGTGATTGCTGGAAATGCCGGCGTGCTGCTCACCCGCGTGATCCGTATCAAGCCCGGCATTCGCGATCCGTTCGTGGTCGTCGATGCTGCGATGAACGACCTCGCCCGGCCCGCGCTCTACGACGCGTGGCACGATTTCGAGGCCGTGCGCCCCGATGGCACCCGGATGATGGCGAATATCGTGGGGCCGGTGTGCGAGAGCGGCGATACCTTTGCGATGGGTCGCGACATCGACACCGTCAGCGACGGCGATCTGGCAATCTTCCGCACCGCCGGAGCCTATGGCGCGACCATGGCTAGCAGCTATAACAGCCGCGGCATTGTCGCCGAGGTGCTGGTCGATGGCGACCGCTTTGCCGTCGTCGCCAACCGGATCAGCCCTGCCGAGATCATGGCGGCAGAGACCGTGCCTGACTGGCTGTGAACCAGCTCCCCATCTTCGTGAACCTGCGCGGGATGCCGGTCATCCTGCTGGGCGGTGGCGAGATGGCGGATGCCAAAAGGCGGCTGATCGAACGGGCAGGGGGGCTGTGCGTCGGCGAGCACGATCGTGATGCCCGCATAGCCATCGTCGCGCTGGAGGATGAGGCCGAAGCGGTTGACGCCGTCGCTAGGCTAAAGGCGCGCGGCTTGCTCGTGAACGCCGTCGATCGCCCTGGATTGTGCGATTTTACCACGCCCGCGATCATCGACCGTGATCCGGTGCTGATTGCGATCGGCACCGGCGGCGCGTCGGCGGGGCTCGCCAAGGCGCTGCGTCAGCGTCTGGAAGCAATGCTGCCTGCGAGGCTGGGCGAACTTGCCAAGGCGCTCGATGCCGCCCGTGACGCCATCCGCCAGCGCTGGCCCGGAGGACCGGACCGCAGACGCGCGATCGATGCGGCGCTGGCACCGGGCGGCGCGCTCGATCCGCTGACCGATCAGAGCGACGATGCCGTAGAGCAGTGGATCGAACATGGCGGCCAAGGCGTCGCCTCTGGCGTCTATACCCTCGGCATTGCCTCGCCCGATCCCGACGATCTGACGCTGCGCCAGGTACGCCTGCTCGGAAGCGCCGATCTGGTGCTGCACCCTGCCGATATGCCGAGGGCCATTCTGTCGCGTGCGCGCGCCGATGCGGCGATGCGCGTCGATGATGGCGACTCTGAGGAGCCCGGCGTGGTCGTCAGGCTGGTTTGGGCGACGACAGCAGGAAATTCATGAAGATCGTGGCGATCGGCTTGGCGGGATCGTCCTGCCAGGCCTTGGCCTCGACATTGGCGACACGCCGCCCGATCCGGGTGACCTCGCCCAGCGCATATGTCCGCGCCTCGCGCCCGCCGCGCATGAAATTGATCGTTATGTTGACCGGCTTGATCCGCACTGCGGGTTCTTCCGCCGCCACCGTGACGCGCAGCGCGGCGATCGCGGCGATCTCCATCAGCCCGCTCATTGCGCCGCCGTGCAGAAAACCGGGCCGTCCCATGACCTGGGGACCATAATCGAACGCCATCACCGGCAGGCCCTTGTGGAGGTGATCGACGGTAATGCCCATCGTCTCTGCAAAAGGCGGCATGAAGCCGAGGATCGCGTTCATATCGGGATCGGTGCTCATCGCTCAGCCCAGAAAATTTTCGACGCGGATGAACGTGCCCGCAACATGCGCGACCGGATCATCGGGATCGCCATCATGCGCGATGCCCCGCACGAACGCCATCGACCGCGTGACCTTGTAGCATTCGCCGCGTCCGATCACGGACTTGCCCGGCGTGGCGGGGCGCATATAGTCGACGCGCAGATCGAGCGTCACCTGCGGGCGGAATTCGCCGATCGCGGTCCAGACCGACAGGCTGGTGGCATTGTCCATCAGGCTGATGATCGGGCCCGACGCGATCACGCCGCTTTGCACATCGCCGATCAGCCTTTCGGAATAGGGCAGCTCCATCTCTACCCAGCCAGTGCCATGCGCGCGATAGCGCATGCCGAGATGCCCACCATGGCCGAGCTTGCCCAATATGCCTTCGAAAGCACTGGGATCGAACCCGCCTGACATCGTCTCTGTCCTGGTCATATGCGGCGGCCGATTCGGGATGCGGCAGGGAGTGCGGAGGAAAGCTGTAACATGCGCTGCGGACTGTGCACGCTGCAGCGCCGAGGTCAATGGGTTACACATGCACCCCGCGACGCTGCAGCACCGCCAGCATGACGCCGCCGCATCTCCTGTCCAGCCTCAGCCGCCGGGATAAGCGATTGATGGGCGGCGTCACCCGGCTATAGTCGCGCTTCGCGAAGGGAGGGCGGGCCAGCATGTTCATGGCGGATTTTGATATCGGGCAGATCGGCAAGCTGATCCAGATCGCCATGGCCCCGGCCTTCCTGCTGCTGGCGACGGGCAATATCCTGCAGATGTTCGCCAATCGCCTTGCCCGCGTTGTCGACCGCGAACGGGTCCAGATGGCGGAATTTCATCGCACCCATGGCGAGGCGCATGTCCGCGTGGTCAACGAGCTGCGGATCCTCGATCGGCGCGCGGATATCGTCAACAAGGCGATCCTGATGGGGACATTGAGCGCGATCACGGTCGGCGTGGTGATCGCGTCGATCTTCGTGCTGTCGCTCACCGGCTATCGCTTCGGGCAGATCGTCGCTGGCGGTTTCATCCTGGCGATGGCGTTCCTGATCTCGGGGCTGGTGCTGTTCGTGCTCGAGATTCGCATGGCGATGCACACCATCCGGATCGAGGAGCGGCTGCTCAAGCTCGACGGGGAATGAAAAAGGCCCCGCCATCGCTGGCAGGGCCCCTTCAGGATTTGCAATGAACTGCGGAGTTATCAGCCGCCGGTCGGGGCAGCGACCGCACCGGCTGCGGCGGCATCGTCGGCAGCGGCTTCTGCAGCCGGATCTTCGGTCGATGCTGCGCCTTCAGCTGCCGGAGCAGCTTCGGCAGCGGGGGCTGCCGGCAGCGGCAGCGGGCTGCCCGACTGGGTGTTCATCCACGCCATCAGGTTGGCGCGGTCTTCAGCCTTGCCGAGGCCCGCAAAGCTCATCTTGGTGCCGTCGGCATAGGCTTTGGGCGAGGTGAGCCACTTGTTCATTTCCTGGAAGGTCCAGGGGCCCGACTTGCTCTTCAGCGCGTCCGAATAGGCAAAGCCCGCCACCGAAGCGTGCGGCTTGCCGAGAACGCCGTAAAGATTGGGACCGATGCCGTTGGCACCACCGCTGTTGATCGAATGGCACGACGAGCACTTGGCGAAGACCTTCTCGCCCTTGGCAGGGTCGGCGCTGGCGAGCAGGGTTTCGATCGGAACTTCAGCCGCACCGCCTTCGCCTTCGGAAGAAACGACGCCTTCGATGACATAGCCCAGCTTTTCGGGACGCTCCGGCTTGTCGGCATGGAACACCTTGCCGCTGACGATCGACAGGCCAAGGGCACAAATGCCCCCCGCAAGAACCCAACCTGCAATCGTGTTTTTGCTGTCCTGCATGCCCTGTTGCCTCATCTTTGATAGCGACGCCATGCGGCCACGGCGCCCTGAAAGGTCGTCATCCGATAAGACCAGCGATCGATCACCGGCCTTTTCGCCCTGTTGAAAGACCCCGTTGCCGCGTCGCAACAGGGCCGGTCAGCCGCCCCCTCTAATCATGGTCCGTTCGCACTGCAAGCCCCGACACGCGCGATTTCGCCTTGTCGTTACTGCTGGGCCTGCCTATGCGCCGTGCCCATGCAAAGCTACCCTGAGATCGCCCGCCAGATGGTCGAGGACATGGCCCGAATCGCCTCTGCCGAACCGGAGCGGTCGATTGCCTATCAGGGCGCGCCGGGCGCCTATTCACACATTGCCGCGCGGGCCTTTGCTCCCGACTGGCACCCGCTGCCGTGCTTCTCGTTCCAGGACGCAATGGATGCGGTGAAGGACGGCCGCGCCGCGCGCGCGATCATCCCGATCGAGAACTCGCAGCACGGGCGGGTCGCGGACATTCATTTCCTGCTGCCCGAAAGCGGCCTCACCATCGTTGCCGAATATTTCCTGCCGGTGCGTCACTGCCTGCTCGCCAAGGACGACGGACCCTATCATTCGGCGGTCAGCCATCCGCAGGCGCTGGGCCAGACGCGGCACTATTTGCGCGCGCGCGGGATCGAGCCGGTCAATTATCCCGATACCGCAGGTGCGGCGGCCTTTGTCGCCGAATCGAGCGAACCGGGACTGTGCGCGGTCGCCTCGCGGCTGGCGGGAGACGTGTTCGGCCTCAAGGTGGTCGACGAAGGCATCGAGGACGCCGCACACAACATGACGCGCTTCGTCGTGCTGGCTGCGCATCGCGACGATCCGATGCCCGATGTCGCCAAGGTGATGACGACCTTCATCTTCGAGGTGAAGAACATTCCCGCCGCGTTGTTCATGGCGCTCTCGGGCTTCGCCACCAACGGCATCAACATGACCAAGCTGGAAAGCTATATCCGCGACGGCAGCTTCGCCGCAGCGGAATTTTATGCCGATATCGAGGGAATGCCCGGCCACCCCGCAGTCGATCGCGCGCTCGAAGTGCTCGGCTATCACAGCAAATGGGTGCGCATCCTGGGCAGCTATCCGCAGGCCATGTCGCGCGAATAGGCGGTCTCAGTCGTCTTTGCCGTAGATGCGCTTGGTCAGATGGCGCATGATCGGCGTCACCGTCAGGCCGTGCAGCAGGATCGATCCGAGCACGATCAGCCCCAGGGTTTCCCATAGGGTGTGCTGCATCGGAAAATCGCCATGGTTAAGGCCGAAGGCGAGATAATAGACCGAACCCAGCCCCCGTATGCCGAAAAAGGCGATGACGAACTTTTCCAGCGGAGGCCGGTCAACTCCAATCAGCCCGAGATAGCCGATCACAGGACGGATCACCAGGAGCACCAGGGCTGCCACGAGCACATTGGTCCAGCCGATATCGCTCAGCAATTCGCCGCCGGTCAGCATCCCGCCGAACAACACCAGCAGCACCATCATCACCAACCGCTCGGTTTCGTCGGCAAAATCGTGAAGCTCGCTGTTGAACTCGTCTCCCTCGGCCGAACGCCGCAGGATCAGACCGGCGATGAACACGGCCAGAAACCCGTAACCATGCGCGAACTCGGTGAGCGCATAGATGGCGAGCGTGGCGCCCAATGCGATAAAGCCGTCGCCGGTCCGCGACAGGCGGGTGTCCTGGGGCAGGCGATAGATGATCTGGCCAAGCAGCCAGCCGCCGAACGTGCCCACCAGCGCGCCGACGCCCAGACGCCAGGCGACATCGTGCCACAGCCATTCGGCGAGCACGCCTCCAGTCAGCGAAGCGGCACTCGCGGCAAGGGCAAGGTGTACGAACGGAAAGGCGAGCGCATCGTTCAGCCCGGCTTCCGAGGTGAGCGCAAAACGGGCCTCGTCGCTGTCTTCACTATCGGGCCGCTCGATCTGAACGTCGGAGGCCAGTACCGGATCGGTGGGCGCCAGACAGGCACCCAGCAGCAGCGTAGAGGCCAGGGGCAGCCCGAGAATCCACAGCCCAGACAGGGCGATGAACAGGATGGTCAGCGGCATGACGATGGCGAGCAGCCGGATGGTCAGGTTCCACCCGCGCCAGCTCAGCGGCCTGCCGATTTTCAGCCCCGCCCCCATGAGCGAAATGATGACGATGAACTCGCTCGCCTTTTCGATCAGCACCGGCGATTCGACCGGATGCGGCGAGAATTGCGCGAGCGGCGTCCAGGCGAAGATCGCCATGCCCATACCGACAAAGATGATCGGCAAGGATAGCGGCAATTTCTTGAGCAGCAGCGGCAGCCACGCGACCAGCAACACCACGAGCCCGATCCCGAGCAACCAGAGCTTGTAATTGTCGAGCAGGAACTGTCCGATCACCGAGGTGAACATCGGATCGGCAAAGGCGGTGACGTCGAGGTCCGGGGTCTGCGGAACGATGGTCTGCCGCACAGTATCGATCATCAGTGCGCGGTCCCCCAACTCGGCCCGGTGCCGATCTCTACGCCCAAGGGTACGCTGAGCGTGACGGCCGGTTCCGCCGCATTTTCCATGACCGATCGGATCACGGCGGAGGCTGCCTCCACATCGCCTTCGGGCAGTTCAAACACCAGCTCGTCATGCACCTGCAGCAGCATGCGGACGTGACCAAGGCCAGCGGCTTCGAGCGCGGGGCCCATGCGCACCATCGCGCGCTTGATGATGTCGGCGCTGGTGCCCTGGATTGGTGCGTTGATCGCCGCGCGCTCGCTGCCCTGGCGCTCTGCCTGGTTCTTCGAGGTGATGCGCGGGAAGTGCGTCTTGCGGCCGAACAGCGTTTCGGTGAAGCCGCATTCGCGCGTGCTTTCCAGCGTCTCGGCGATATAGCGGTTGATGCCAGGAAAGCGCTGGAAATAGGTATCGATCATCGCCTGTGCCTCGTCCGCGCTGACCTCTAGCCGCCCGGCCAGGCCCCAGCGCGAGATGCCATAGAGGATCGCGAAGTTGATCGTCTTGGCGCGGCCGCGCGTGTCGCGGTTGACCTCACCGAACAGCTCCTGCGCGGTGCGGTTGTGGATGTCTTCACCCTTGGCAAAGGCATCGCGCAGCGTCTCTACATCGGCCATGTGCGCGGCGAGCCGAAGTTCGATCTGGCTATAGTCGGCCGCAAGGATGACATTGCCGGGCTCGGCAACAAAGGAATGACGGATCTGGCGGCCGATCTCGGTGCGGATCGGGATGTTCTGCAGGTTCGGTTCGGTCGAGGATAAGCGCCCGGTCTGCGCGCCGACCAGGCTGTAGCTGGTGTGCACCCGGCCCGTGTTCGGGTTGATCTGTTCCTGCAGCGCATCGGTATAGGTCGACTTGAGCTTCGACAACTGGCGCCAGTCGAGCACCTTGCGCGAGATTTCCGATCCTTCGCCCGCGAGCTTTTCAAGCACGGTGACGTCGGTCGAATAGGCGCCGGTCTTGCCCTTCTTGCCGCCCTTGAGGCCAAGCTTGTCGAACAGGATTTCCCCGAGCTGCTTGGGGCTGCCGATGGCGAAACTCTGGCCCGCAAGCTCGTGGATCTCGCTTTCCAGCGCGGTCATGCGCGTGGCGAAATCCTGGCTCAGCGCCGCGAGCTGTTCGCGATCGACCTTGATGCCGTGGCGCTCCATCCCGGCGACGACGGGGATCAGCGGGCGGTCGACATTCTGGTAGATGCGCGTTGCGCCTTCGACCGGCAAACGCGGGCGCAGCACATGCCACAGCCGCAGCGTGACATCGGCATCTTCGGCGGCGTAGCGGGTGGCATCAGCCAGCGGCACCTCGTTGAAGCCGATCTGCTTCTTGCCCGTGCCGGTGAGCGACTTGAAGCTGATGCACGTGTGCCCCAGATGCCGTTCGGCGAGCGCGTCCATGCCGTGGCCGCCGCTGCCGAATTCGTGCCCTGCATCGAGGTTGAAGCTCATCACCATCGTGTCGTCGATCGGCGAGACATGCACGCCATGGCGCGCGAGCACATTGAGATCGTATTTCAGGTTTTGGCCGATCTTGAGCACGGCGTCGTCCTCGAGCAGCGGCTTGAGCCGGGCGATCGCCTCGTCGAGCGCGATCTGCTGCGGCTTTTCGGCAAACATGTCGTTGCTGCCATGGCCGAGCGGGATGTAGCAGGCCTCGCCCGGAGCGACCGCCAGGCTCACGCCGACCAAAGCTGCCTGCATCGAATCGAGCGAATCCGTTTCGGTGTCGACCGCGACCATGCCGACAGCGCGCGCTCTGGCGATCCAGGCATCGAGCGTGTCGAGGTCCTGCACGCAGACATAATCGTCCAGGTTGATCGCGGGCATCGCAAGCGGCTGCTGCGGGATGGCATTGTCGCTGCGCGGAGCATCGTTCGCAGCGTCGGAGGGGACAGGGGCCGCATCCGCCGGGCCGCTGGCGCCAAGCTTGCGCAGCAGGCTGGTAAAGCCGTGCTTGGTGAGGAATGCGGCGAGCGGCTCGGGCGGAATGTCCTTGAGCAGGAAATCATCGAGTTCGTTGGGCAGCGGGCAATCATCCTTCAGCGTCACCAGCACCTTGCTCAGCCGCGCCATATCGGCCTGCTCGATCAGGCTGTCGCGCATCTTGGAGGACTTCATCGATGGCGCGGCGGCGAGCACGCTTTCCAGATCGCCATGCTCGACGATCAGTTTCGAGGCCGTCTTGGGGCCGATGCCGCGAATGCCCGGCACGTTGTCCACCGCATCGCCCATCAACGCGAGCACGTCGCCTAGCTGCTCGGGGGTGACACCGAATTTCTCCATCACCGCCTCGGGGCCCAGCCGCGCGTTCTTCATCGTGTCGAGCATGTCGAGCCCCGGCTGGATCAGCTGCATCAGGTCCTTGTCGGAGCTGACGATGGTGACCTTCCAGCCCTTGGCGAGCGCGTCCTTGGCATAGCTCGCGATGATGTCGTCGGCCTCGACATTGTCCTCCTCGATGCAGGGCATGGAAAAGGCGCGGGTCGCATCGCGGATCAGCGGGAATTGCGGGCGCAGATCCTCTGGCGGCTCGGGCCGGTGCGCCTTGTACTGGTCGTAGAGTTCGTTGCGGAAACTCTGCGAGCTCTTGTCGAGAATCACCGCCATATGCGTCGGCCCATCGGCCTTGTGCAGATCGTCGGCCAGCTTCCACAGCATGGTCGTGTAGCCATAAACCGCGCCCACGGGCGTGCCTTCCGGATTGGTCAGCGGCGGGAGCCGGTGATAGGCGCGGAAGATGTACGAGGAGCCGTCGACGAGATAGAGATGGTTCTGCTGTGCCATGGCGGCAGCGATAGCAGCGGCGGTGCGCAGGGTCATGCGATTTTGGAACCGCCCATGTCGTGGCGCGTAAGCGGGTCGGGGAAGGTGCCGTATCGGGCACCCTATTGAAGGAGCTATCCCATGCGAAATCTAGCCATTGCCAGCGTCAGCGCCCTCGCGCTCGGACTTGCAGCCTGCTCGGCCGAAACCGAACAGAAGGCCGATGCTGCCGCCGAAGCTGCTGGCGATGACATCGAAGCCAATGCCAACGCGGCAGGTGAAGTCATCGAGAATGCTGCCGACGATGTCGAAGCCGGTGTCGACAAGGCCGCAAAGGATCTGGATGCCGAAGCCGACAAGGCAGGCGACAAGATCGAGAAGGAATGGGACGAAGCCAAGGCCGAAGCCGAGCAGGAAGCTCAGTAATCCGACCCTTTCAGCTTACAACAGATCAGCCTGTTCGATCCGGTCGCTACCGGCGGGCAGGCTGATCCGATTTCCATCCTCGCCCATCACCACGGGGCCAGAAAAGGCCTGGGCAACACCGCGCAGGAAATAGGGGTGGAGCAGTCTCGATGGCATGCGCGGCACGATATGGGTGAAGACCAGCATCTGCGCTTTGCCCTTGCGAGCGATCGTGGCCACTGCAACCGGCGAGCTGTGATAGCCGGGAATGTCGGACATGATCTTGGCAATGCGTCTGTCGCCATGATCGGCTGCCGCTTGCGCAATCTTGCCGACCATTGCCGAGTTGAGCACTTCGTGCACCAGAACGTCGCACCCGCTGCACGCGCTTGAAACAGTCGCCGTGGGCGCAGTATCGCCGCTGATCACGACCGAGCGTCCCTTGTAATCGAAGCGATAGCCCAGCGCGGGCTCTACCGGATCGTGCTTTACCTGAAACGCGCTGATCTTCACGCCGCCGCGATTGTAGATCGGCACCGGCCTGACCGACGCGGGAACTGTCACCGCTTGCCCGCCCGCACCGCTGCGCGGCATGATGTCGGCGCCGTGATGCGCAATGCGATAGCCGTAATCAGCGGTATAGGCGGTGTCGAAACCGCCGACTACCTTGTCGACGCCTTTCGGGCCATAGATCGGCATCTGCGCCTTCCGTCCGCTGCCAGCCCAACGCAGCATCAGCACCTCGCCCAGCCCGTCGATATGATCGGAATGGAAATGCGTGAGCAGCGTCGCATCAATCTTGCCGGGCGGTATCCCAATCTGCCCTATCCGTCGCCCCGCGCCTGCACCGGCATCGACCAGGAACAGCTGCTTGCCCGCCAGCACCAGCGTGCAAGGTCCGGAACGTTGCGGGTCGGGCAGGGGGGAGCCGGTGCCGCACAGGATCACATGGAGCCCATCGGGCAGTCCGCGCGTAGCGTCTGCGCCATAGCTCGCCTTGACCGCGCGCTCGAACACGATCTCGCCCAGCCTGTCACGCGAAAGCCAGGCGAGGCCGGCGATTATCATCATGATGACCAACAGTCCGAGGACGACGCGGCGCATATACCCCTCCCGCATATTATGTCACATATAGTGACATAATATAGACCGAGCCGCCAGTGGTTTTTCAGCGGGTGAAGATGTCGGTCAAAGGAATTTCAATGTTAAGACCCGCAATCGAGATAGCCTCGTCGTCTCCATGCATTTCGTCGGTCCAAGCATTGGGACCAGTCCGCGACAACACGCGCACGCATTCCGCTTTTGGATCAACAAGAAGCACGGCCTTGACGCTCGGGATGGTGCGATATTCATCCAGCTTGAGCCCTTGATCGAGCAATGCGGTAGACGGCGAGAGGATTTCGACAATCATCACAGGGTCATTCGCCGCCTTGATTTCGTCGAACGCTTCATCCTGCTTGCCGCAAAACACGCTGAGGTCGGGATATCGGACGGAATAATCGTCGATGAGGATGGCCATGTCCGACCCGTGTACATGGCATTTCGAACCCTTGAGCGCAGTCCACAAGATCCCACCGATATTCATCTGGATACGCGAGTTTCGGTAGGACCCGCCTGCCATGTTCCGCACGACCCGGATCACGCCATTGTCGAGTTCAGCCTTGATGTCGGGACCGAAGTCGATCTCGAGAAACTGGGCTGCCGTAATGAGGCCTGGTCTGGGACTGGTTGCCATTGGACCAGTATATCCATTCGAGCGCTGATACGAAAGGCCGCTTGGCGGCGCAGTGAACAGCGGTTATCCTGCGCTCGCCCGCAACTGGCGCATCAGATGGGTCACCATCGGGGAGCGGGCGATTGTGTGTTGTCGCGCGCCTGGGCATTCTTCCAAGATGAAAGGAATGTCCTGTGACCCAAACCCCCTTCCATGTCGTGTTCGCGATCTTTGACCAGATCACCCAGCTCGATTTCACCGGGCCAGCGCAGTTTCTCTGCCGTATGCCCGGGGCGCAGGTTCATGTGGCCGCTGCGACGCTCGATCCGGTCATGACCGATGTCGGCTTTGCGATCGTTCCCACCACGACATTTGCGGATTGCCCGCAGGCCGACTTGCTCTGTGTCCCCGGCGGGCTGGGCGTCGCCCCAGCGCTCAGCGATGCGCGGCTGATCGATTTCGTCCGCAACCAGGCAGCAGAGGCGCAATGGGTGACCAGCGTATGCACCGGCGCCTTCATCCTCGGCCGCGCCGGGCTGCTCCAGGGCAGGCGGGCGACGACGCATTGGGGCTATACCGCCCTGCTTCCGATGGTCGGTGCCGTGTATAAGGACGCGCGGACGGTGTTCGACGGCAATGTCGTGACCGCAGGCGGCGTGACCTCAGGCATCGATTTCGCGCTGACGATCATTGCAGAACTGCACGGCGAAGATGTCGCCCGCTCGCTGCAGCTCAATTTCGAATATGACCCCGCGCCGCCCTTTGTCGGCGGTACGCCTGCGACCAGTCCCGAACCGATCGTCGCGATGATGCGCCAGCGCTTTTACGATGTCCGCGCTGCCGAGATGCAAGCAGCCCTGAACGCCACGGCCTGATCCAAAGAAAAAGGGCCGGAAGGTTTCCCCTCCGGCCCCGTTTCTTGCTCTGGCTTGTGGCCAGGCGGTGTGGATCAGAAATCCATGCCGCCCATGCCGCCCATGCCGCCGGGCATACCGCCCATGCCGCCGCCAGCTGCCTTGTCTTCCGGAGCGTCGCAGATCGCGGCTTCGGTGGTGATCAGCAGACCAGCGACCGAGGCAGCATCCTGCAGCGCAGCGCGCACGACCTTGGTCGGGTCGATAACGCCAGCGGCGACGAGGTTTTCATAGGTGTCGGTCGCGGCGTTGAAGCCCAGCGTCGGATCGTTGCCGTCGAGCAGCTTGCCCGAGACCACAGCACCGTCGTGACCGGCGTTCTGCGCGATCTGACGGACGGGGGCGAACAGCGCCTTGCGGATGATGTCGATACCGCGGGTCTGGTCGTCGTTCTCGCCGGTCAGGCCTTCGAGCGCCGAGGTGGCGTACAGAAGCGCCGTACCACCGCCGGGGACGATGCCTTCTTCGACGGCTGCGCGGGTTGCGTGCAGCGCATCGTCGACGCGGTCCTTCTTTTCCTTCACTTCAACTTCCGAAGCACCGCCAACCTTGATCACGGCAACGCCGCCAGCGAGCTTGGCCAGACGCTCCTGGAGCTTCTCGCGGTCGTAATCGCTGGTGGTGTTGTCGATCTGGGTGCGGATCGCTTCGACGCGAGCCTTGATCGCATCGGCTTCACCGGCGCCATCGACGATGGTGGTGTTGTCCTTGTCGATCGAGACGCGCTTGGCCTGGCCGAGCATGCCGAGCGTGACGTTCTCGAGCTTGATGCCCAGGTCTTCGCTGATCATCTCGCCCTTCGACAGGATCGCGATGTCTTCCAGCATCGCCTTGCGACGATCACCGAAGCCCGGAGCCTTTACGGCCGCGACCTTCAGGCCACCGCGGAGCTTGTTCACCACCAGGGTGGCCAGCGCTTCGCCTTCGATGTCTTCGGCGATGATCAGCAGCGGACGGCCGGTCTGGACGACGGCTTCCAGGATCGGAAGCATCGCCTGCAGGTTCGACAGCTTCTTCTCGTGGATCAGGATATAGGGGTTATCCAGTTCCACGGTCATCTTGTCGGGGTTGGTGATGAAGTACGGCGACAGATAGCCGCGATCGAACTGCATGCCTTCGACGACATCAAGTTCGAACTCGAGGCCCTTGGCTTCCTCGACGGTGATCACGCCTTCCTTGCCGACGCGCTCCATGGCTTCGGCGATCTTCTCGCCGACTTCACGGTCGCCATTGGCCGAGATGATGCCGACTTGGGCGATCTCGTTCGAACCGGCGACGTCCTTCGAGCGGCTCTTCAGGTTCTCGACGACCTTGGTGACAGCGAGGTCGATGCCCCGCTTCAGGTCCATCGGGTTCATGCCAGCGGCAACCGACTTCATGCCTTCGCGCACGATCGCCTGGGCCAGAACGGTCGCGGTGGTGGTGCCGTCACCGGCAATGTCGTTGGTCTTGGAAGCGACTTCCTTGACCATCTGCGCGCCCATGTTCTCGAACTTGTCCTTCAGTTCGATTTCCTTGGCGACGCTGACGCCGTCCTTGGTGATGCGGGGAGCGCCGAAGCTCTTGTCGATGACGACGTTGCGGCCCTTGGGGCCCAGGGTCACCTTGACGGCATCTGCCAAGATATCCACGCCGCGCAGGATGCGTTCGCGTGCGTCGCGGCCAAACTTTACGTCTTTAGCTGCCATGAGAAATGTTCCTTCTTGTCGAATTGGATCGGTGGGTCAGGGGCGAAAAAAATCAGCCCAGAATGCCCAGAATGTCGCTTTCCTTCATGATGATCCGGTCTTCGCCGTTGATCTTCACTTCGGTGCCCGACCACTTGCCGAACAGGATCTTGTCGCCGACCTTGACGTCGAGCGCGATGCGGTTGCCGGCTTCGTCACGGGTGCCTTCGCCGACGGCGATCACTTCGCCTTCCGACGGCTTTTCCTTGGCGGCGTCGGGGATAATGATCCCGCCAGCGGTCTTTTCTTCGGCTTCGATGCGGCGCACCAGAACCCGGTCGTGCAACGGACGAAATGTCATGCGTTAAGCCTTTCCTTGCGTCACTGAAATTAGTGAAACCCCCTTCGCGGCTGGCACAGGGTGTTGCGCCCGCTCTCGCGATTAGCACTCGGCTGGGGTGAGTGCTAACGAGGCGCTAGATAGCGCTCGTGTTCGAAGGGTCAAGCGATTCACGCAGGAAATTTTTTGCGGGAAGAGCGCGATCGCGGTAACCTGCGCCCAGGCTCGCACGAAAGATCGCACTGACAGACAGGCTAGACAGCCGCGCTGTCCAACTTGCCAACCCTTATTCTCTTGAAGGAACTTGCCATGTCGAACTCGATCATCACTCTGGGCGCAGCAGCTGCTGCCGTTCTGGCCGCTGCCACCATCGCAGCAACCCCTGCTGCCGCAGCCGGCGAAAAGGAAAAGTGCTACGGCGTCTCGCTAAAGGGCAAGAACGACTGCGCCGCCGGCCCGGGCACCTC
The DNA here is from genome assembly GCF_059803595.1 of Blastomonas sp. 34TW. NCBI lineage: Bacteria > Pseudomonadati > Pseudomonadota > Alphaproteobacteria > Sphingomonadales > Blastomonadaceae > Blastomonas > Blastomonas sp. 34TW. Next base: position 164 of record NZ_JAPFGW010000004.1, on the reverse strand, counting down.
GTGCGCCGGCACTTCGACCGTCGATTATCAGGGCAATGCCTGGAAATATGTCGCCAAGGGCGAGTGCGCCAAGCTGGGCGGCTCGCTGACCGCGCTCAAGGGCGCCAAGAAGCCGACCCCTCGCGGCTGATGCAACGGCACCGGGGCTGGCGGCACCCTGAGCC
>NZ_JAPFGW010000049.1:0-1236 GCF_059803595.1 Blastomonas sp. 34TW | reverse complement strand
CCCTAATCACGTCATCGCGCTCGAAGCGCTGTGACCCCCTGGGTTTCACCAACCCCCGGTCTGACCGGTTCGTCATCACTACTAAGCTGCTCCAACGCATCCCATCACGCGATTATCGAGTGACGGAGATCTCCTTATGCGGCGGCGGCGTAGACTTCCTTTCGCGTCATCACGGCCCAGGCAATCCGTGCTGTTTTGTTGGCGAGCGCCACTGTCGCGATCTTCGTAGGCTTGCGCTCGAGCAGGCCGGCCATCCACGGTTGGCGAGCGGGATTCTTGCGCGTCATTCGCATAACAGCAGTCGAACCGACGACCAGGAGCCGACGAAGATAGCCATCGCCTTGCTTGGTTATTCCGCCGAGCCGCTCTTTGCCGCCCGAGCTGTTCGCACGCGGCGTGAGACCAAGCCAGGCGGCGAACTGGCGACCCGATCGGAACAGAGATGCGTCGGGCACTGCCGCCGCGATAGCCGAAGCCGTAATTGGACCGATACCCGGGATGGTTGCCAATCTTCGGCTCGTTTCGTCGTTACGGTGCCAGTCGAGAATCTGCGCCTCAAGCCGATCGATCTCGCTCGCTAGTGCCCTCAACTGAGCGGCAATGCCATTGAGAGCGGAACGCGCGTGTGCGGGAAGCCTGTCGTGTTCTTCGTGCAGCGCCCTCAGGAACTCCGCTACGCCGCCAGCGCCCAGCCCCGTCACAATCCCGTACTCAGCTAAGTGGCCGCGAAGCGCGTTGATCAACATGGTGCGCTGCCGGACCATCAGGTTGCGACTTTTGTGGAGCATCAGTACCGCTTGCTGCTCCACCGACTTCACAGCGACAAAACGCATCGTCGGGCGGGTGACCGCTTCGCAGATTGCTTCAGCATCCGCGGCATCAATCTTCCCACGCTTCACATACGGCTTCACATAAGTTGGCGGCATGAGGCGCACCTCATGGCCGATCGCCATCAACTCACGCGCCCAGTGATGCGCAGAGGCGCACGCTTCCATGCCGACCAGGCAAGGCGGCAACGCAGCGAAGAAGCGGATAACTTCGGTCCTGCGCAGCTTGCGCCGGATCAGCACTGCGCCATCAGCGGCGATGGCGTGAACCTGAAATACATTCTTCGCCAGATCCAATCCGACGGTGACAACCTCCTGCTCCATTGAACGACTCCTAGACGTGGACCTACAACGACCACATCATCGCACAGCTCTGCTTGGTGCGGAGGTCGTCCACGACATCACGTCA
>NZ_JAPFGW010000048.1:0-1303 GCF_059803595.1 Blastomonas sp. 34TW | reverse complement strand
GGGGTCAGGACATAGAACGGGCACAGATATACGCTAAGCGTCTCTGCGCGCACTTATGGGTCGACTCTATGCGTCGACGACTCCAGCATTCCAAAGGCATCCATCGGACAGTTGTAGCATCGCCTCTCGTCGCAGAGCCGGCATATCGTCAGCGCCGAGACAGCGTCGTCAGACATCTGCGCAAGTATTGTCTCGGCAATACGTTCCAGCACGAGGCGGTCAGCATTCGAGACATGGCTAAGGATTTCGGATAAAGTCTCGTTTCTTCGTTGCAGGATCGCAGATAGGCGAGTCTCGCCTGCCTCAGTGAGCATCAGCGCTACTGCACGACGGTCCCGTAGCGCTTTGGATCGAACGGCGAACCCGGCTGCAACCAATCGATCGACAAGCCGCACCGTCCCCGCGTGGGACAAGCCTAGCACCCGTCCTAATTCGTCGATCGAAAGACCGGTCGCGTGACCGATGACGACGATCGCCGCGGTGGTTTCGCCACCGCCGGGTATCGTCGGGTCGAATGCCGCCTTCTTAATTCGATCGGTGATGCCCACTGCGAGGGCGCCGAACAGATTGACGAGCCGGTCCGAGAGTACGTTCAAAGGGTTGCCTCATTCATTGACGGCGTATAGTGTATGCGCAGCGCATATATCACGCCTGTCTAAGCATGAAGGCAGGTCATGCGCCATGATGAAAGCGAGGCACCATGTTTTCGACATTACACATAGCTGAAAAGACGACCGGCTCTCGCGGGTCTCTCGCGTTGCTGCGCTGGGCGCTGGTGGTCATCTTTCTCTGGTTCGGTTGCATGAAATTCACGAGCTATGAAGCGATGGGCATCGCGCCATTGATGAAGAACAGTCCGATCATGAGCTGGATTCCGGCCGTTTTTGGGGTGCAGGGTGGAAGCTATTTTATAGGCACCGTCGAGCTCGCGACGGCCGCTGCGCTGATTATCGGTGCTTTCAACAAGACGGCCTCCGCTCTCGGCGCGGCGATGTCATGCCTGACTTATGCCGTGACACTGACGTTTTTCCTGAGCACGCCTGGCGTCGCCGAGCCGACCGCTGGCGGGTTCCCGGCGATTTCGGCCGGAACCGGACAGTTCCTGTTGAAGGACCTGGTGCTTCTTGCGGCATCAGCGTGCCTTCTACTTGCGTCCATACGGACAGCAGACGCGTGACGGCAAACAGGTGATAGGCGACGCTCCGGACCTGCGCTTTTGCCGAACCATACCCGCCTCAGCCCATAACGATCGACAAACCCTGTCGCTTTGATAGGGTGTTCGAAAACATGCTTTCGAGGGTTT
>NZ_JAPFGW010000047.1:0-1315 GCF_059803595.1 Blastomonas sp. 34TW | reverse complement strand
ACAGATGGACACCTCGAAAACCTTTCGCCTTTGAGGCTGCAGCCTGATTCAATGTCCCTGCGATGAGCGGAGGCGAAGATGGTTGTCCAGCCTGGTTTCTTTGATTTGTCGGACCGGTATGCGGCGCTGAGCGCGGCGGGCGATCCGCTGGAGCGCTTGGCGTCGGTGGTTGATTTTGAAGTGTTCCGCGGGCCATTGATCGTGGCGCTGAGGCGGAGTGACCGCAGCAAAGGTGGTCGGCCGCCATTCGATCCGGTGATGATGTTCAAGATCCTGGTGCTGCAGGCGCTCTACTCGCTCTCGGACGAAGCGACCGAGTTCCAGATCAAGGACCGGCTCTCGTTCCAGCGGTTCCTCGGGTTGGGGCTCGATGGCCGGGCGCCCGATGCCAGCACGGTATGGCTGTTCCGCGAGCAGCTCGTGAAGGCCAAGGCGATCAACAAGCTCTTCGCGCGCTTCGATGCGGCGCTGACCGACCGCGGCTATCTGGCGATGGGTAGCCAGATCATCGATGCGACCGTGGTGCTGGCGCCCAAGCAGCGCAACACCGACGAGGAGAAGGCGGCGATCAAGCAGGGCAAGGTCCCGGAGCGCTGGAAGGAGAGGCCCGCCAAGGTCCGGCAAAAGGACCGCGATGCCCGCTGGACGGTCAAATACTCCAAGACGAAGGTGAAGGAGGGCGCTGATCCCAAGGCGTTCAAGCCGGTCGATCTTGCGATCCCGATGTTCGGCTACAAGAACCATATCGGGATCGACCAGGCTCACGGGCTGATCAGGACCTGGGATGCCAGTGCCGCCAATGCCCATGATGGTGCGCGGCTCCCGGAGCTAATCAGCAAGCAGAACACCGGTTCGGGAGTATGGGCCGACACGGCCTATCGCTCGAAGAAGAATGAGGCGTTCCTCGAGCGCGGCATGTTCAAGAGCAACATCCACCAACGGCGCATGCCACGTCGGCCGCTACCCGAGCACATTGCTCGGGCCAATGCCAGGCGCTCTGCTGTTCGCTCGGCGGTCGAACACGTGTTCGCCGGTCAGAAGCACCGCATGGGGCTGTTCATCCGCACCATCGGCATCGCCCGCGCGCGCATCAAGATCGGCATGGCGAACATCGCCTAAAACTTCCAGCGCCTCGCCTGGCTTGAGGGGCGAGGTGCGCAAGCGTAGCGCAAAAAAGGCGCGCCGAGCGGCGAGTCAGCACTGAAAACCAAAGAAACCAGGCCAGAGACGCCGCCCATCAACGCCCAGAATCCGCGATCAGCCCCCTCGCGCCGTCGTCAGACCGAAAATAACCGGTTCTTCGAGGTGTCCAATT
>NZ_JAPFGW010000046.1:0-1355 GCF_059803595.1 Blastomonas sp. 34TW | reverse complement strand
TGTCCGTCGTCAGAACATTTGGCACAGGTCGCGGCGTAAATTAGCGGAGTGCGGGCCTCGTCTGTTGTTGGGTTTTAGGCGGCGAGCTTACGGTGTTGCAAGCGCCGATGTTCAATGGTCTGTCGCTTGATCCTTTCGCGTTGTTTGATGATGGCTGGTGCCCTGCCGAAGTAGGCGTCTGCGGGCGTCACGTTGTTTAGGCTCTCGTGGTATCGGCGGTGGTTGTAGTGCTCGACGAAGGTCTCGATCTGGGCCTCAAGGTCGCCGGGCAGGAAGTAGTTCTCGAGCAGGATGCGGTTTTTAAGGGTCTGGTGCCAGCGCTCGATCTTGCCCTGGGTCTGGGGGTGCATCGGGGCGCCGCGCACGTGGCTCATCTTGTTGGCCTCGATGTATTCAGCCAGTTCGCCCGCGATGTAGCTGGGACCATTGTCGCTGAGCAGCCGGGGCTTGTGCAACACCGTGGCGCTGTCGCATCCGGATGCGACCAACGCTACATCCAGCGTGTCGGTCACATCCTCGGCCCGCATGTTGGTGCACAACTTCCAGGCGATGATGTAGCGCGAGAAGTCGTCGAGCACGGTGGAGAGATACATCCAGCCCCACCCGATGATCTTGAAGTAGGTAAAATCGGTCTGCCACATCTCGTTCGGCCGGGTCGTCTTGGTATGGAACGCATCAGCCGCTTTCACCACGACGTATGCCGGGCTGGTGATCAGATCGTGGGCCTTGAGCAGGCGGTAAACCGTAGCTTCGGACACAAAGTATTGGCGCTCATCGGTAAATCGCACCGCCAGTTCGCGCGGTGACAGCTCGGACTGCTCCAGCGCCATTTCGACGATCTGGTCCTGCACCTCGGGCGCGATCCGGTTCCACACCCGGCCTGGAGCCGATGGCCGATCCGCCAACGCCTCCGGGCCGCCTGCGAGGTAGCGGTCATACCAGCGGTAGAACGTCCGCCGGGCGATGCCGAGTTGGTCCAGCGTTCGCTTGGCAGGCAGGTGGGACTGCTCGACGATCCTGATGATCTCGAGCTTCTCGGATGCGGGATACCTCATTCTTCGTCGCCCCCATCCGCGATCATGCTTTTTTTGAGCAAACGGTTTTCCAGCGTCAGGTCGGCCACGCATTCCTTCAGGGCGCGGGCTTCGCGGCGCAGATCCTGCACCTCGCCAGTGGTCGCGGCACGGGCGGTATCACCGGCCAACCGGCGCTTACCTGCTTCCATAAACTCCTTCGACCAAGTGTAATACAGGCTCTGGGCGATGCCTTCCTTGCGGCACAGCTCTGCGATGCTGTCCTCACCACGCAGGCCGTCCAGCACGATGCGGATCTTTTCTTCGGCAGAGAAATGGCGC
>NZ_JAPFGW010000045.1:0-1455 GCF_059803595.1 Blastomonas sp. 34TW | reverse complement strand
GCCAGCTGATCGACCAGATGGAGCTGGCTTTCGAGGAGTGCGAGGCCGCTGCCAGCGAGGACGAGCTCTTTGCAGCCCTGGCTGCCGCCTCAACCAACGTCGCACCATTCGAACGCAAGCGGCCCGCACGCAAGCCATTGCCCGATCATCTGCCTCGCGAACGCGTTGTCATTCCCGCGCCAGAGGCCTGCCCGTGCTGTGGTTCCGGTCGTCTGTGCAAGCTGGGTGAAGATATCACCGAGACACTCGAGGTCATCCCCCGCCAGTGGAAGGTGGTCCAGACCGTCAGGGAGAAGTTCTCGTGCCGGGATTGTGAGAAGATCACTCAGCCACCGGCACCGTTCCATGTCACGCCGCGCGGACTGTTCGGTCCCGGTTTCCTTGCGATGCTGCTGTTCGAGAAGTTTGGAGCGCACCAACCGCTCAACCGTCAACGCGATCGCTATGCCCGCGAAGGTATCGAGCTCAGCCTTTCGACCCTGGCCGATCAGGTGGGAGCCTGTACCGCCGCGCTGATGCCGCTTCACCGCCTCATCGAAGCGCATGTACTGGCCGCCGAGCGACTGCATGGGGACGACACGACGGTCCCGGTCCTGGCGAAGACGAAGACCGATACAGGCCGGATCTGGACTTATGTCCGCGACGATCAGCCTTTTGGCGGTCCAGCTCCACCTGCGGCGATCTTCCATTATTCCCGTGACAGGCGCGGCGAACATCCCGTTGGCCATCTGCGCAGCTGGACAGGTATTCTCCAGGCCGACGCCTATGCAGGATACAATGCGCTTTTCCGCGCCGATCGGATCCCCGCGCCGCTGACACGCGCCCTGTGCTGGAGCCATGCACGCCGCTATTTCTTCGAGCTCGCGGATATCGACACGCAACTCAAAAAGCGCCGCAAGAAGGCACCCGTCATCTCACCGATCGCCGTTGAGGCAGTCCGCAGGATCGATGCCATCTTCAATATCGAGCGTGCGATCAATGGACGATCGGCTGCCGAGCGGCTCGCCGCCCGGCAGGAACACAGCGCTAAACCGGTCGCTGATCTTGAAGCATGGCTCCGCGACAACCGGTCGAAGCTCTCCAAGAGCAGCCCCGTCGCCGAGCCAATCGACTACATGCTCAAGGCATGGCCTGCCTTTACCGCCTTCCTCGACGATGGCCGCATCTGCTTGTCGAACAACGCAGCAGAACGGGCGCTCAGAGGTATCGCCCTGGGCAGAAAGTCATGGCTGTTTGCCGGCTCTGATCGTGGCGGCCAGCGCACTGCGTTCATGCTCAGCCTGATCGCCACCGCAAAGCTCAACGATATCGATCCCCAAGCCTGGCTTGCCGATGTGCTCGGCCGCATCGCCGAAATACCGCAAAGCCAGCTCGCCGACCTGCTCCCCTGGAACTGGCGACCCGCTCAAATCCACCGTCAGGCTGCCTGAACCGCGGTACTCACCGCAGGCTTAC
>NZ_JAPFGW010000044.1:0-1525 GCF_059803595.1 Blastomonas sp. 34TW | reverse complement strand
TTGTATGATCCGGGCCTTGTCAAGGTCGCATTGAACGGTTCCTTCTGTTGACAGGTTGGGGGGCCCCACACGCAATGCTCAAGGATTGGCTTCATTCGTTCCGAGGTCAGCTGATGCACTATCCGTGCATAGACTTGTATCCGGTCGCGGCCGTGCCCGCGCACCATAATCCGTATTCACATCCCCGGATCGAGCAAAGGCAGATGCGGACCAAACTACTACTGGGCGTTTTCAGGCGCCATCAACTTTCCCGGTCACACATCACACCAATCCGCGTCGCCTTATCGAGCCTGTTGCAACATAAGCATCAGGCGGCGCGGAGCTCGGCACCTTGAGGGACCAGACCGGTCTCCACAAAGCGCCAAAGCGCGATTAACAATTTTCGGGCGAGGGCAACGATACCCACCTTTGCCGCGCGAGCGCCGTTACCTTTGAACCGGCTGCGATACCAAACGGTTAGTTCGCTACTTGGCTGATATTTCAACCAACACCATGCAAGTTCCACCATCTGCACACGTGTGCTTCGGTTACCGGCTTTGCTTATGCCCTGATCACGCGACACGTCGCCGCTGGCGAAGGGTGCCGGAGCTAACCCAAGGAAGGCCGCGACGTGTCGCCGGCTTTCGAACTTTCGGCAAAAAACTTCTGCGACCAACATTGCCGCGCTGTTCGGGCCAATGCCTTTCAGTTGCTCGAGGCGAACCGCTTTGTCGCGGCATGGAAAGGTGGACTCCTCATGGAGCACGACTTCAGCGCGGTCCCGCTCGATGTCCTTGATCTGATCGTTGAGCAACGCGAGCCGCCCGAAGCAGCGCTCTATTTGTCGGCGAAGGTTTGGTGGCAAAGGCCGCCCGTCGCCGGTGCGCATGTCGTCGAGTTGGCTCGACCAGTCACCGCCCTTGATGGCTTTAACAGATCGTATGCCCTGCAGTGCAAGTAGCCCCCTGATCCGAGAGACAATCCGGGTGCGCTCATGCACGAGATCGCCGCGCTCCCGCATTACTCTGCGCGCGTCCTCCTCCTCGGGGGAGGGCACGTCCACGACACGGCACACGCTTTTGTCGCCAGCAAGATAGGCTTTGAGGATCCCGATCATTGCTTCGGCATCGATCCGGTCGGTTTTTGCGCGCCTGCCTCGCCGCGACACGAGGAAGCTGGCGGGATCCAGCACATAGGTATCGATGTCGTTCGACCGCAGTAGCCTTGCTAGCCAGAAGCCATCATATCCAATCTCGAAGCACAGGCGAATGGTGGCAGGTTCACTGATACGATCAGCGGCCTTGCACTCAAGATTGCGAAGGTGACTGATCAGTGCCGCGCTGCTCCCGGCAGGAATTGTCCGCAGCGAAGGCTTTGCCGCTCCTGGCGAGAGCGAGGCAACAAGCCAGTTGCGCTTGCTGAGCTCAACGCTGACAATGACAGAAGTCTTGGGGCAGTAATCTGACGACGAGTTCTCCATGTAGCGTTCTCCGTGAGGTTTGACGGAACAACGGCATAGCCGATCCGGCCTGCATAGGATCTATTA
>NZ_JAPFGW010000043.1:0-1782 GCF_059803595.1 Blastomonas sp. 34TW | reverse complement strand
CCACCCTCCAAGCCTAAATACTCGTACATGACCGATAGCGAACAAGTACCGTGAGGGAAAGGTGAAAAGCACCCCGATGAGGGGAGTGAAACAGTACCTGAAACCGAATGCTTACAATCAGTTGGAGGGTCCTTGAGGCCTGACAGCGTACCTCTTGTATAATGGGTCAGTGACTTAATCTATCAAGCGAGCTTAAGCCGTTAGGTGTAGGCGCAGCGAAAGCGAGTCTGAACAGGGCGACTGAGTTTGATGGATTAGACCCGAAACCCGGCGATCTAGGCATGACCAGGCTGAAGGTGCGGTAACACGCACTGGAGGGCCGAACCGTTTAATGTTGAAAAATTATCGGATGAGTTGTGTTTAGGGGTGAAAGGCCAATCAAGCCGGGAAATAGCTGGTTCTCCGCGAAATCTATTTAGGTAGAGCGTCGGATGTTTACCTGTGGGGGTAGAGCACTGGATGGGCTAGGGGGTCGCGAGATCTACCAAACCTAACCAAACTCCGAATACCACAGAGTTAGTCCGGCAGACAGACGGCGGGTGCTAAGGTCCGTCGTCAAAAGGGAAACAGCCCTAACCTACAGCTAAGGTCCCCAAATCGTATCTAAGTGGGAAAGCATGTGGGATTTCCAAAACAACCAGGAGGTTGGCTTAGAAGCAGCCATCCTTTAAAGAAAGCGTAACAGCTCACTGGTCTAAATAAGAGATCCTGCGGCGAAAATGTAACGGGGCTCAAGATACGTACCGAAGCTTAGGGTGTGCATTTATGCACGCGGTAGCGGAGCGTTCCGTAAGCCTGTGAAGCGGGAGGGTAACCGACCGTGGAGGTATCGGAAGTGAGAATGCTGACATGAGTAGCGATAAAGAGGGTGAGATGCCCTCTCGCCGAAATCCCAAGGGTTCCTGCTTAAAGCTAATCTGAGCAGGGTGAGCCGGCCCCTAAGACGAGCCCGAAGGGGGTAGTCGATGGGAACCACGTTAATATTCGTGGGCCTGGAGGTGTGTGACGGATGGCGTAAGTTGTCAGGCCTTATTGGATTGGTCTGGCTTCGAAGTTGTCCCAGGAAATAGCCCCTCCGTATAGACCGTACCCTAAACCGACACAGGTGGGATGGTAGAGTATACCAAGGCGCTTGAGAGAAGTGTACTGAAGGAACTCGGCAAATTACCTCCGTAACTTCGGGAGAAGGAGGCCCCACATATGGGCAACCATGTGTGGGGGGCACAAGCCAGGGGGTAGCGACTGTTTAGCAAAAACACAGGACTCTGCTAAGTCGGCTTCAAGACGACGTATAGGGTCTGACGCCTGCCCGGTGCTGGAAGGTTAAGAGGAGGGGTGCAAGCTCTGAATTGAAGCCCCAGTAAACGGCGGCCGTAACTATAACGGTCCTAAGGTAGCGAAATTCCTTGTCGGGTAAGTTCCGACCTGCACGAATGGCGTAACGACTTCCCCACTGTCTCCAGTACATGCTCAGCGAAATTGAATTCTCCGTGAAGATGCGGAGTACCCGCGGTTAGACGGAAAGACCCCGTGCACCTTTACTGCAGCTTCAGAGTGGCATTAGGAAAGAACTGTGTAGCATAGGTGGGAGGCTTTGAAGCGACGGCGCCAGCTGTCGTGGAGCCATAGGTGAAATACCACCCTGTTGTTTTCTGATGTCTAACCACGCACCGTTATCCGGTGCTGGGACCCTCTGTGGCGGGTAGTTTGACTGGGGCGGTCGCCTCCTAAAGAGTAACGGAGGCGCGCGATGGTGAGCTCAGGACGGTTGGAAACCGTCTG
>NZ_JAPFGW010000042.1:0-1914 GCF_059803595.1 Blastomonas sp. 34TW | reverse complement strand
CGGCAAATTACAGCTTCCTTCGAAAGGCCCGGGCGCTGCCCGGGTTTTTCATGTCTGCGTCGCTGACCTCCCTTTCACATGCACCAGCTGGTGCGGCGATCCCTGGCAGCGTTCGGGCGCGTTTCACCGCGCGCAGAAGCGCTTGTTTGCCATTCGGTCTGTTGCTAGAAAGCGAGGTGAACTTGGCGCTCTGGCAACAGGATGCGTTAAAGGGGGTCCCGTTGGCGCGGGGCCCCCTTTCAATTTCAGAGTATCATCGGTTGTCCTTCAGATGTTTCAGGTGGCCTGACGCTCAGCGTTTTCGCCACGATCGCCGTGATGATCGCCTCTCGGGACGACAGATCATCCCTTTTTAGCTCGTCAATCATCTCGATCATGGATGCTGGCAGCCAGATTTCGAGGGGGCGCAAACCATCCTGACGGCGTTTTCGTCTTTGCTCCGCTTTCCGGTGCTGCGCCATGTTTGCGCTTCGCAGTGAGGCACGTGACGTCTGCCCGTGACCAGTCACGCGGTTCGTCATGCAGCGCGGGCTCGTTTCGCCGGACAAGGCTCAAGCATACGCATGTTCAAAACCGCCGCCGTTATGCCGGCTTTCAAGCGACATGTGGTGTTTGGCGATGGCCGACGATGTCTTACGGGCGATCGTGTCACACAGGCTTTGACGGATGGTCTCGAACTGCCCTTCGCAGGCTGCGAGTTCGCTTGGTAGCCGGGCCGCCAGTGCGACGGCAACCAATGCCGTCGTTTCGCAGCATGGGTCTTCGTAGGAGCTCGCGCTTTCATAGCACAGCAGAACGAGGCCTGCGCGGATAGGGTCGATTTTCAGATGGAGCAGGACGCGTTGGAATTCGTCGATCGTCAGATTTCCATCTTCGACCTTGTCGAAGAACTTCTTCCGCCGACTTTCTTTGATCACGCCTTCATCGGTCAATTTGCGCAAGCTTGTGTTCTGCAGCCTCATCTGTTCCTTGATGAGCGCTGCATACAGTTGGTTTACGCTGTGAGCTCTGCTGGCGACTCCATCTTCCGTCCCTTCGCACATGCGTGCCTCCACGATCCCATGTATTCCACTCCATGCAGTTTCATAGTTTGACTTTGCCGATTTGCATTTTGCAAGCGGAAAATTCGCCTTCCGCTACCAACATTGCGCAGAAAATCAGTGTTTCTCGCACCCCGCAATGAGTCTTGGTAGCAGCGTTCAGCTCGGCTTTCAGCCGCTCAACCGCCGCGTTGTCCGTGGAATTGAGACGGACGTAGATCCGAACGGGTCCGTCAACAGGAAGCAGGGTCTCCAGCGCCGTGGAATGTCCATCTTTGAGGGCTGGGTACCGCTCCAGCGCATGGAGAATGACGTCTTTGAACGTCACAAAGCGCGTCTGCTCGAGGCTGAGTGCTGCGATGGCCCTGACGATATCTTCGAAGGCGTGTGCGCTGATGGAAATCTCGTGGGCTACATGCGTGCTTTTGCTCAATTCGATCTCCTTTCTCTGGATGTGCCAATGTCTGAACTTGTCATCCTGCAACCGCGCGGTTTCCGGGTCATCCTTTTTGCGAATTTTTACCCGTGGGGCGGATTCCTCTCCACCTTGGGGCGGATTTTCACCCGCTGTGGGGCACAAACATCCCCGGTGTGGGTCGCAAATTGGACCACGGTGGGAAATTCTCATTCCCAGGCTGGGAGCGAATCGAATCCTGGGCGGGGTCCAATTCTGCCCCAATCTCTCATTTCCTTCGAAATCCTGACACTTCGGTGTTGAGAAAAGGTTCTCCTCGGGCGGATTTTGGCTGTGGCGGCAGACGCCAGCATCCAACCGAAAGGGAAATCTCAATGACAAGACTCGATCTGAAGAATCGCAGCGGCACGCTTGCTGTTGCGATTGCGGCGCTCGCAGCCGCCAGCGTGTTCGGCGCTG
>NZ_JAPFGW010000041.1:0-2554 GCF_059803595.1 Blastomonas sp. 34TW | reverse complement strand
GTATCCATCCGGCGGGGGCCGCCTTGTCTGGGTAGGTATTGAGCGCTCTTTAGCGTGCTCTTGTGAGCGCGCTTAGGAGTGGTCGATGGGTCAGGTGACGGTGTTTTCGGGGCCAGAGCGGCGCCGACGGTGGAGCGAGGAAGAGCGGCTGCGGATCCTGTCCGAGGCTTTCGCGCCGAGCGCCTGCGTTGCCGAGGTGTGCCGACGGCACGATATTTCATCGGCGCTGATCTACACGTGGCGGCGCAAGCTGCGCGAGGCAGATGCGGCGCAGGAGGCCAGCGCGGCCGAGGCGTTGCCAGCGCCGGTGTTTGCCGAAGCTGTGCTGGACGAGGATGCGGTGGCAGTCAGCGCTGCCGAGCACCCCGCGATGATCATCGACCTGCCACGCGGGAAGCGGCTGAGCATTTATCCCGCGGCGTCGCCAGCGCTGGTTGCGGCTGCCCTGAAGGCGCTGCGGTGATCCCTCCCGGCGCCCGTGTGTGGATCGCGCTCGGCCACACGGATATGAGGAAGGGCATGCAGGGCCTGGCGCTGCTGGTCCAGCAAGGGCTCAAGCGTAATCCGCATTGCGGCGATCTGTTCGTATTCCGCGGCCGCGCAGGCTCGCTGGTCAAGATCATCTGGCACGACGGGATCGGCATGTCGCTTTACGCCAAGCGGCTCGAGAAGGGGCGGTTCATATGGCCTGCAGCGAGTGAGGGAACGGTGTCGCTGACCCCCTCGCAGCTGGCCTGCCTGCTGGAGGGGATCGACTGGCGCAACCCGCAGTATACGTGGCGGCCGCAGAGCGCAGGATAACCGGCAGATGCGGGCATTTTGGCCTTGCAGCAGAGGGTGGATGATGATTCACTCTCCTCCATGGAAGCCGTCATTTCGCCCCTTCCGGACGATGTCGAAGCGCTCAAGGCGCTGCTGGTTTCCGCGCTCCAGAAGGCTGACGAAGCAGAGGCCAAGCTCGCCAACGCCCATGCCCGCGAGAGCGCCATCGAGGCGCTGATCGCGCACCTCAAGCTGCAGATCGCCAAGTTGAAGCGCGAGCAGTATGGCCCCAGCGCCGAGCGTAGCCGCCGCCTGCTCGACCAGATGGAGCTGCAACTCGAAGAGCTCGAGGCTGACGCGGCCGAAGACGACCTGATCGCCGAGGCGGCGGCGGCTAAGACCACCACGGTCACCGCCTTCGAGCGCAAGCGGCCCGCAAGGAAGCCGTTCCCCGAGCACCTGCCGCGCGAGCGTGTCGTGGTGCCTGCGCCCTGTTCCTGCCCGGCCTGCGGCGGCGGTCGGCTCTCCAAGCTTGGCGAGGACGTCACCGAGACGCTCGAGGTGATCCCGCGCTCGTGGAAGGTGATCCAGACGGTGCGCGAGAAGTTTGCGTGCCGGGACTGCGAGAAGATCGCGCAGGCGCCGGCACCGTTCCACGTGGTTCCGCGCGGGTGGGCGGGCCCCAGCTTCCTCGCCATGCTCCTGTTCGAGAAGTATGGGCAGCATCAGCCCCTCAACCGTCAGGCCGAGCGGTTCGCCCGCGAAGGCGTGCCGCTCAGCCTCTCGACCCTTGCCGATCAGGTTGGCGCTGCGGCGCACGCGCTGATGCCGATCTACAAGCTCATCGAGGCGCACGTTCTCGCCGCAACCCGGATCCACGGCGACGATACGACGGTGCCGGTCATGGCCAGAGGCAAGACCGATACGGCCCGATTATGGGTCTACGTCCGCGATGATCGCCCCTTTGCTGGGGCCGATCCACCCGCCGCTCTGTTCCACTACTCGCGCGACCGGCGCGGCGAGCACCCGCAAGCTCATCTCGCGCCATGGTCCGGCATCCTGCAGGCCGATGCCTATAGCGGCTACAACGAGCTCTACCGCGAAGGACGCAACCCCGGTCCCGTGCTCGAGGCGGGCTGCTTTGCCCATGCCAGGCGCAAGTTCTTCGAGCTCGCCGATGTCGTCAGCTCGGCCCGCAAGAAGAGCCGCGGCCAGCGCAGCAGCATGGTCTATCCGATCGCGCTGGAAGCCGTGCAACGTCTCGATGCCCTGTTCGACATCGAGCGCGGCATCAACGGCAAGAGCCCCGCCGAGCGGCTTGCCACCCGCCAGGAACTCAGCGCGCAGCTGATGGCCGACCTGCACGCTTGGCTCACCGAGCAGGTCGCCAAGCTGTCGCGCGGCCATGATCTGACCAAGGCCTGCCTCTACATGCTGAAGCGCTGGGATGCGTTCACCCGGTTCCTCGACAATGGGCGCATCTGCTTGACGAACAACGCTGCCGAACGCGCCCTTCGCTGCATCCCGCTCGGTCGCAAGGCATGGCTGTTCTGCGGATCTGATCGCGGCGGCCAGCGTGCCGCCATCATCTACACCCTGATCCAGACCGCGAAGCTCAACGATGTCGATCCGCAGGCTTGGCTCGCCGATGTCTTCGCCCGCATTGCGGACCACCCCGCCACCCGGCTCGATCAGTTGCTGCCTTGGAACTGGGCGCCGCTCCCCGACGCAATCGCCGCCTAAACCCGGCTACGCGCCGGCCAGCATCATGCGGCCTTCACCGGATGGATAC
>NZ_JAPFGW010000040.1:0-2729 GCF_059803595.1 Blastomonas sp. 34TW | reverse complement strand
CAACGCCCAGAATCCGCGATCAGCCCCCTCGCGCCGTCGTCAGACCGAAAATAACCGGTTCTTCGAGGTGTCCAATTTGCAGGCCGCGCACTTTCCATCGATTTTCGCGACGGAGATATCGTTTCCACTTTCAATCTGACAGAGAACATAATGTGGAAAAGAGGGGTGCTACAGATCGTCAATCTCGACATGCCCGAAACGGTCATCATGCACTGCAAAGGACGTCGTCTGCACGATATCGTAGATCATTATTGCCTCGAGGGATTATTGATTACGCATGCCAATAAATTCACAAAAAAAGGGCAGAACAAGGTCATTTACCTGAACACCGAAGAAATTTGATTAGCTGATCGGGAATTGGCATGCACCTGAAGATGGGATCAGAATTGTAATTTCGCGCCTTATCCATCGGGAGTTATTTGACCGTCTCGGCAAAGCCAAGTGTCAGATTTGTCCGGCAAAATTTCTGTGGCACCTATCTAATCAGCTGATTGCAATCGTCCGGCAATCGGGTAAACACGAGCGGCATTGGAAGCGGGAGCCATTGCATAGATCGGGTTCAGGCTGAATGCTCGGCCTGTCCGCCAGCAATGAAGGACGTCCCGTGGAGCCCAACCCTCACGCAGCCGCTGTCAAAGCGATCCTCGCTTTGATGTTCGTCAATACGCGGCTGCTGAATACCCTGGCATCTCAAGGACTGATCGCTCCGGATGAGGTGCTGAGTATTTGGAACAGCATCAGGTTCGGAGTCGACGAGGAATGCTTCCGATCGGCATGGGATCAGGCTGCCGTTGATCTGCGAAATCTGCATTCCCTTTACGCGCAGGCGCTCAGACTGGCGAAAGAAAACTGGCAAGCCTGAGTTGAGCGCGCCGGGATCTGACGATCTACATTCATGTGGAGTTTTTACCGCCACAGCTCTCATGATGCTAACCTGAGTGTATTGCGTCCGCTACTCTTGGCAAGATACAGGGCCTCGTCCGCGCGTCGCAGCAGACTTTCGTCGGTCTCGCCCAAAACCAGCTCTGCCACCCCGATGCTGATCGTGACAGGCGGCTCGCTGCTGGACGCTTCGATCCGATGACGCACACGCTCAGCCACTTTCAAGGCAACTTCGGCTCTAGCCCCCGGGAAAAGGATGACGAACTCTTCTCCACCGAACCTTCCCAATATATCGTCATGCCGCAGTTCCCGGCTCGCGTCTGCTGCTATGCGCTTGAGCACACGATCACCGACATTGTGGCCGAACCGATCATTGATCTGTTTGAAGTGATCGAGATCAAATATGGCAATGGCCAGGGGCTGGCCAGTCCGCTCGGCACGGTCAATCTCACTTTCCAGGACTTGAGACACTCGTCGACGGTTTGCAATGCCTGTCAATTGGTCGGTTTCCGCCAGCACCCGCGCTTCAGCTGCAGCTGTCTCTGCCATGACACTCGCTGCGCGCAGGCTCTGCTCCTGCGCGACCTGCACGGTGATGTCCTGAATGATCCCGAATAGCCCAGGCAAGCGCGTCAGCGCGTTAATCTCGAACTCTCCTCGCGACAGAATGTGACGCACGCTACCGTCTGGCCGAATTATCCTAGCTTTGAATTCAAACCCCTGTCGGTCCGCAATTGCCTTTTCCAAGGCTTGCGAGACGATGTGCCTGTCGCCCGGGTGATATGCATTGATCGCATCATCCAGGGTCGGCGGATTATCTGACGCCATACCGTGAATCTTGAACACCTCGGGCGACCAGGTCACCGCCTCGCCCGCAATATCAAGGTGCCAATGGCCGACATTTGCTGCCGTCTCCGCCATGTGCAACAAACGCACGCTTTCGGCTAGCTGGCCGTGCAAACGACGACGGGCGGCAAGCAATGCGCCAATGGGCAAAGCTGCGGCAAAAAGTGCCAAAAGGTAGAATTGAACGAACAGGCTTCTGGTTTGCGGACCTGCATCGATCAACATTACCGGACCGGAGCCCATTGCGCTTGCGACCGATCCGATGACGCCGGCAATCACCACGCCACCTGCTGCACCCAGCAAGCCAAGCCGGGTCACAGCAATAAGGATCGCCAGCATTGGCATAAATAGCAATGGATATATCGACTGGGCAAAGGTCAGTGCACAGACCATTGCGATCATGACAAAAATGCCTGCCGTCTCTCCTGCGGTTCGTGTGCTTCGTCGAACCTCTCTGTTGGAAATTGCCCTTGCTGCGATCATGATCAGCGGGGTGACTAGCAGGATCCCCAGCAAGTCGGTGGAGAACCACGAAAACCAGAATACCGCTGAACTGGCGGGCACGAACAGCGTTGCAATTGACGCGCTGGCAATCGTCGCGACGAGCGCGGCGATGCAGAAGTTCAACAATCTCAACGGATCTGAAAATGAAATCTGGCGGCCAATGCGCCTCGTCACCAGCCATGCAGCCAGCGACGACTCCGCAACATTGGCAATCGTAAATCCGAGCGAGATCCACAGGTCATTGCCAAGGTTCAAGTTCACAGCCATGCTTGCTATCGCGGCAGCACCCACATGCCAGAGACGAAGCCGGCCAGCGCTGATCAACAATGCGGCCAGCAAGATTCCACTCGATGGCCAGACCGTGGCTATCCCATCCTGGCCATGGCTCAGGGCCAGAGCGATCGCCGCAGCGACATAATAGGGGTCAGGACATAGAACGGGCACAGATATACGCTAAGCGTCTCTGCGCGCACTTATGGGTCGACTCTATGCGTCGA